>DAOSOK010000065.1 GCA_035373905.1 Candidatus Ozemobacteraceae bacterium
AAGGCTCAGGACCTGCAGTTCAGCCGAAACCGGAAAAACCTGGGCGAGCTGGATCAGCAGAACGATTATGATAACTGAGTTTGTGCGGAACCGGGTCATAGCGTCTCCAGATACTGCCGGAGCAGGCGCGAGTGCGGGAAGGGCGGCGCCTGCGTCTCGAGCTGTACGAGCACGGACTTCGCTTCCTTCTTCGTCGCTGTTTTATTGTTGCCGCAATACATGATCGTCCATGCCATCGCCTGGTAAAACGAGTGCTCCTGACGTGCCGGCGCGATGGTCAGCACGCTCTGGAACTCGGCGATCGCATCCGTATAGCGCTGCGAGAACAGGTAGACGATGCCGAGGTTCGAGTGCGCGTCCGGGTCGGTCGGGTTGGTGTCGAGAACACGCTTCCAGACCTTTTCCGAACGGTTGATAAAGCTGAACTTCGGGTCGAGCGCGACCTTGCCGATCATGCCTTTCCACTGCGCGACCGCTTCGGGACCCTTGCCTCCAAGCCAGTACAGGTTGCCCAGCGCGAGCTTCGGCGCGGGATTCTTCGGATGCTGGAGAGCCGCCTGCGAGAACGCCTCGAACGCGTTCTTGAAGTTGCCGAGCAGGGTGTGCAGGAAACCGAGGTTCATCAGCACTTCGAGATTCTTCGGCGATGCCGTGCGCGCCTTTTCGAAGCGGTCGAGCGCTTCGCTCATGAAGCCCTTCTCGGCTGCTTCGAGCCCGGCCAGTGTGTCCGCATCCGACGGATCTTCGGGGCGCACTGGCTTTGGAGCCTCATGCAGCTTGTATTTAGACGTGACGGGAGGGGGCGGGAGCGGCGCAAACTGCTGTTTCGCCGACTTCAACCCTTCGAGTCTCTTGAGCACCCACAGCTTTTCTTCGTTGCTGAGAGCCGATCCCGTCGTCCCCGGCCCGTACGAGTACGGCGCCTGGCGGGCGATGACCGGGAACTGCTCGAGCCGTTTGAGCACCCACAACTTTTCGTCGGTCGTCATCGTCTTGCCGTATTCCGGAACCGGTTTGCCGGCGGCCGCCGGCGACACGCTCTGCGACCGATCGGCGCCCTCGATCCGGCGCTGGATCTGCTCCTGAACCTGCTTCACGTTGGCATACGACGGCCCCTTTTCAGGGGCGAGAAGCCGTGTGAGCTCCCACAACTTCTTGCGGGCGTGGCGCCTGATCGGCGAATCGGTCGGGGCTTTCGCATACAGCATCTCGTAGGCGTCCCGGGCCGGCAGATATCGGCCGAGCCTGATGCGGGCCATGCCCAGCAGCGCCATTGCCTTGTAGTGGCGCGGCTTCAGGCGCAGGGCAGCGAGGGAGTAGCTTTCGGCCGATTCGAACCGCTTGTCTTCGTAGGCCATCAGGCCGAGATAATAATGAGGCTCGGGATCGGCCGGCTTGAGTGACTGGGCGTTCACGAACGCCTGGCGGGCCTTGTCCCGCTTCTGGAGGCGATACTGCATGCGCCCCATGTTGAACTGGAGATCGTACGAGTTCGGATTGAGCTCGAGAGCCTTTTCCCACGCCCGCAGGGCCGGGTTCGTGAGGCCGGCCCGGGCATACATGTCGCCCATCTCATACCAGGGCTCGAACTCGCGCGGCGCGAGCCGCTGACACTCGAGATACAGCTCCTTAGCATGGTTCACGAGGCCCTTGCTGCGATACGTGCGGGCCTGGGCCAGCAGCTTCGCGATGGGGGCGTGCGATTTCATCTCGGGAATCGGCAGGTCGGTGTTCCGCTCTTCGGCGAGCTTGAGCTTGTCGTGCAGCGTCGAAACAACCTTGACGAGCGTTTCCTTTTCAGGAAGGTCCTTCTTCAGCTTTTCGAGCAGTGCCAGCGATTCGGGAACCTTTTTCAGCTTGGCAAGTGTCAGAGCCTTGAACAATCCTGCTTTCACGTGGCCGGGCTTTTTCGCGAGCACGGTGTCGAACGAGACGAGCGCCATCTCGAACGTGCCCGAGAGATACTGGGCGAGGCCGAGGTTGTATCTCGCGAGGATATAGTTCGGATCGAGTTCGAGGGCCTTGTTCAGCTCGGAGATCGCCTTGTCGAGTTCGCCCTGCTTGAAATAGACCCAGCCCAGCGTGTGTCGGAATGCAGCCCGGTTTCCGTCGAGGGTGACCGCCTTGTTCGCCATCTCGAGCGCTTTGTCGAGGAGGGTGCCGCGCATGGCGTTTATATATGCCAGGCTCGACAGACTCTGGGCCTCGTTCGGATTGATCGCCAGCGCTTTCTTGAAAGCGATTTCCGCGTCGCCCCAACGATTCTGTTCCATGTAGCAGAAGCCGAGAACGGCGTGAATCTCGGCGATTTCCGGATGCTCCATGCCGAGATGGATCAGCCGGCGTACCGCTTCCGGCACGTTGCCCTTGTCGATCAGGCCCTGGATTTCTGACATCACTGGGAATATATTATCCCAGTCCCGTTCGGCCTTCCGGCCGCCGATCCCCTGCATGTGCTTGACCGGCACGTCGAGTTCGATCGTCTTGCTCTCGGCGGCGCGGGCGGCGAACTGCTCCGGCTTCGTTGCAGCCATGGACTGATCCATCAGGAGCTTGAGCATCTGCACACCGCGCTTCGCCTCGGGGCTGTTCGGCGGCGCGTTCTTGAGAACCTGACGGATCTCGTACAGAGCCGACTGGAACTCCCGCTTCGTGGCCAGGAACACGGCCCTGGCAAACCGCGCCTGCAGGAATTCAGGTTTCAGCTCGAGAGCCTTGTCGATCTGTTCGAGGGCCGTCGTCACGTCATCGCGCCGGTGCTCGGCGACGGCAAGCCCGTAGTAGCACAGGGCGAGACGGCCCGACATCGCCTTCGTGCGGAGTTCCGCCTCGACAGCAGCATCGGATTTGCCGTCATCGAGCAGTTTCTTCGCTTTCGCCCGGTTCTCCTTGAGCGCGTTCTCGCCGATCAGGATCGCCTGCTCGAACGCGACGGTCGACTGGTGCAGAATGCCGAGCCGCAGATACACTTTTCCAAGGTGGTAGTAACCGTCCATCGAGGTCGGATTCAGCTTCACGGTGCGTTCGAGGGCCGTCTTGGCGTCGGGAAGGGCGCCGCGGGTTTCCGTCAGCAGACCCAGCATGTAGGAAGCCTGGCCGAGGTTGCGCTTGTAGGCCGCGATCTTGCGCGCCGTGGCGATCGCCTTGTCGTTGAGGTTCGCCGCCCGCTGTTCGTAAAACAGGCCGTTCAGCTGGTCGAGCTGCGTTTCGATCTCGCCGATCAGGCGACGGGCGAAATCTTCGGCCTCGGCCGATTTCTTGAATGAGAAAGCCAACTCCGCGAGGTGGAACAGCGCACGCGGATGTTTGTCGTTGAGCTTGAAGCACTGCTTGTAGGCGCCGTATGCCTCATAGGGCTTGTCGGTGCGCTGGAACGCATAGCCGAGCATATACCACGTTTCGGCGTCGCCGCCGTAACTGCGGACGGCGTTCTTGAACTTGTCGAGGGCCTCAGCGAATTTCTTCTCGCCCATCAGCTTCGAGCCTTCGGCGACGAGTTGTTCGGCAGTCTGTTTGTTTTTCTTTGTCGTGGCCGCCTGCTGCTCGCCGAGTTGTTCACGGCTGCGGCTGTCGGTGGCGAGAATGATCAGATCATACGCTCGCTGACGTGTCGGATGGTCCGCCGGGGCTTCCTTCATGATCTGACGGGCCAGTGTCAGGACCTTGTCCCACTGTCCCGCCTGATACAGGCCTTCCGCGTTCGAAATCGACGCCGAAAGCTTGTTTTCGAGGGCGTAATCCATGGCGGCATCGGCCGGCAGCGCCGAGGCGGCCAGCCAGAGTCCGAACAGCAGGATGAGACGTTTTCTGGTCATACGACGGATCAGTTATCGGCAGAAGTGCATCTCTCCCTGAATACGAGGAAAACATGAAAAATCCGTCATCCTGCTTCGAGCACGCGGGCAGGACGCGAAGGTCCCGGGTATGCGGCACCCCTTTTCCCTGGCGATGATGAAAACGGGAGGAGCGGGAGCCCAGGTGCATTGCCGCTTCGGTGGCGAGTCAGACGATAGGGTAGAGCCGGACCTGGTTTCTGCCGCGCTTTTTTGCCTCGTAGAGGGCGGCGTCGGCGGCTTTAACAAGCACCAACGGCCTGTCCATCCCCTTCGGATCGAATTCGGCGGCTCCGATGCTGATGGTGACTTCGAGCGGTTTTCCCTCATGAACGAGGGGGTTGGATGAAATGGCCGACAACAGCTTGTCGGCCAGGTGGGATGCGCCCGTGAGATCGGTTTGGGGGAGGAGAATCGAGAACTCCTCTCCTCCGTATCTGGCGGCGAGATCATGGATGCGCAGCTTGTCGCGAAGGAGTTGGGCGACGTGTCGCAGCACCTTGTCGCCGACTATGTGGCCGTAGGTATCGTTGAACCTCTTGAAATGGTCGATGTCCAGCATGAGAAGAGAAAGCGTGGAACCGTGGCGCCTGACCCGGTAGAACTCCTCGAGAAGACGGTTCAGGAAGTGCTTGTGATTCAGGAGACCGGTCAGCCCGTCGGTGGTCGCGAGGTAGAGAAGTCGTGAATTGTGAATGGCGAGGGATGCCTGCGCCGCGAACACGCGCAGCAGCTCCTGCACTCGGTCTGTGAACGTGTTGGCCGACAGCCGGTTGTCGAGATACAGTACCCCGATGATCACCGACTGGATTTTCAGCGGCGTCACGGCGAGAGACAGGATCTTGTTGAGAACGATGCTCTGGTTTCCCGCGACCGCCGGATCGGTGGACGTGTCGCGGATGACCACCGTCTCGCCCGTTTGAAAGCAGCGCCTGATAAGGCTTCCGGAGGTCTTCATGTCCTGCTCGATTTCGCCGGTGCCCAGTCTGCGCAACACGGCCATTTCGAACATCTGCCGCTGTTCGTTGAAGAGAATGAGAC
The DNA here is from genome assembly GCA_035373905.1 of Candidatus Ozemobacteraceae bacterium. Taxonomy (NCBI): domain Bacteria; phylum Candidatus Rifleibacteriota; class Candidatus Ozemibacteria; family Candidatus Ozemibacteraceae; species Candidatus Ozemibacteraceae bacterium. The sequence goes on from DAOSOK010000065.1 coordinate 4,875, forward strand.
CGCCGCGTTCGGCGCCGGTGACCTCGAGGGCCATATCGATCGTATATTCAAGCAGGCGCTGGAAATTGGTGATCGAGCTGAGGGCGAAGCTGACTTCGAGAACCGCGCTCAACTCGCGCATGCGGCTTTTTATGACCGTTTCCGTCGAATCCACTTCGCTCTGGACATCCGGGGGCAGCCTGAAACGCAGGTCCTGAAAGGTTTCCCGGACCAGGTTCTCGTTCCGGCTGAGGAAGAAGGGAAACACCGGCGGATCGCTGGTTCCCCCCGCCGGGGACTTCAGATCGGCGATGCCGGTCATGCCGATCTCCGGGCCGGCCTCGAGAAAGAGGAAGACGTCCTGGGACAGCTGGGCGACCGAGCCGGGCTGGAATGGCAGGAAGATGCCCGGCTGGATTTTCATGCCGTTGATGGGTGTTCCGAAGGTGCTGTGAAGGTCTTGGATGAGGACCTGGCCTTGCGCGTCGCAGCGGACGAGAAGATGTTCTCTCGAAATGTTCAGGGAATTGAGCCTGATCTGGCAGGAATCGGTGCGACCGATCTTGATGTCGCCGGTTGCCGGCGTAATGGAACTTGCGTGCAGCAGGTTGCCGTTCTGATCCTTCAACACGAGTTTCATCCGGATATGTCCTTTGTCGCAGCCTCGAGTTCGGCTTTGATCTCCTTGAAATCGGAAGGGCGATTGTTCGGATTCTTGCTGATGCAGTCGAGCATGAGAACCTCGAGACGGGGCGGGCAGTCAGGCCTCAGAGAGCGCGGTTTGGGGGGATCCTGGACCAGGATGACGGTGACGTCATCGCCGGTGAAGGGGCGCCGGCCGCAGACCATCTCGAAGAGCGTCACGCCGAAGGCGAAAATTTCGCTCGCCAGGGTTGCCGGCTGTCCGCGCAGGCGTTCCGGGGCGAGATACCATGGGGTGCCGACGACGACGCCGGTCTGGGTCAGTTGTACCTTTCGTGCGCTGGAAGCAAGACCGAAATCGACGATGCGGGTGCGGCCTGTTATTTCGATTAATATATTTTCCGGCTTGATGTCCCGGTGCAGAACGCCGCGTTCGAAGGCGTGCTGAAGGCCTTCGGCGACTTCACTGCCGATTTTCAGCGCTTTATCGAGGGCGAGCGGTCCCGTTTCGAGGAGGGTGCGGAGGTTTTCCCCCTTGATGAACTCGAAAGAGATGAAAATCGGCGGCGAAACGGAGACGTCGAAAACCTTGGGAATGGACGGATGATCCATGGTCGCGAGGATTCTCGACTCGCTGAGGAATCGCTCGTGGAGCTCGGGGTCGGTCTGAGCGAGACTCTCGTTGAGCGTCTTGATCGCGACGGCCCGGGCGAGAATCTCGTCGAAGGCCCTGTAGACCGTCCCCATGCCGCCGCGGCCGACCTCGACAACCTGGACATATCGCGGCGGGAGGAAATGTGCCGTTTCTGATCCTGCGGGGAGGGGAGGTGCGCCGGCCGGGATGCCGGGAGTATCCTGGCTCGTCTGCGACGGCCTGGGGGAAGGGGGGGGAGCCGAGGTTCCGGGAGCCGGGGATTGCATCTGACGGAGGCGGCGGGCGAACTCGAACGCGGGATGATAGGACGGGTCGAGCGTCAGCACCTGCTCGAGGGCCCTGCCGGCCCCCGCCTGGTCACCCGTTTCATACAGACATCGCGCCAGGGCGTAATGCCATTTGACCTTTCCCTTTTCAACTTCGGCGAGGGCTTGAAAGATGGGCAGCGATTCTCTGTTGAAAAGTTTCCTCTTGTCGTACGAGTCGCCCAGGAACTGAAGAGCTCTGGAATCGCGATGGGCGCGGTAGTATTCCCAGAGTGCCTGTCCCGAGTTCCGGGAAATCGGATGCCCGGCGAGCATCACCGCGAGAAGACGCTTCCCCCAGGCTTCCCGGGCGGGGTTTCGGATGCAGGCATCGTGGAGCTGTTCGATCGACTGGGAATCCGAGGCCTTTCTTGCGACGATGAGGTCGATTCCGAGATCCTGCCACTGGACGGCGGCCTCGGGATAGCGCTGTGCCGACGATTTGATAAGCTTTTCGGCTTTTGAAAAATCGCCGGTCAACAACTTGCCTTTGATCAGGGCGGTCGCCAACGGCTTATCCGCAAGCACGCGATCTTCTTCCGACTGGATTGCCGCGATCAGGGTTTCCGCCTCTTTTCGTTGCTCTGGGGCCGGCGTCTCATTTTTCATGAGGACGATGAGGCGATCCCGTTTTTTCTGCCACTCGCTGCGGAGATGCTCTTCGGAAGCCTGGCGCCATCTACGATGAAGCACGCGGAAGACAAGAAGCGCAACGAGGCATGCGGCAAGAACCGGAAGCAGAAATTCCAGTTCTCCCACTGGCAGCCGTTCCATTGGAAAATACCGATCCTCCCCATGAATCCTCAACTGGCAATCCTAGCATTCAAACCGATCTTTGACAATCTTCTGTATTGGGGCAGTATTCCGCAACGTGAAAGCACATTCGGATAGAGGCGGCGCAATCACGGGGTTGAAGAGGGGCGCCGAATGCGCCTATTGAATCCTGCATATCAAAAACCAGCTTCGGGTCTCCGTTCGTGTTGAGCTTGTCGAAGCACGAACAGCCACATTCTCAGGGCGAACGGGTGGTTTTCATCCTGCAGGACTCAATACATGCACGTCGCCTGCCGGCGATGGGAGTGAAGCTGGTTCGCCGGCAGGCGACGGAATCGGGGACGATGCGGGGGGATCACCGGAGAAGCCGGTCGATCAGCTCCTGGAGGGTTTGCGCCTCGAACGAGGCCTTTTTCAGGCTCGGAATGCCGTTTCTGATGAAAATGTTGTCCGACGACTCGACCCGTTTCTGGATGTCATCAAATTTCGCTTCGGCATCGGGGGCGTTCGGATCGACAGCGATCAGCTCGTCATACATCTTCGAACATTCCTCCACGAGGCGATCGAAATCGGGTGTTGCGGCCAGGTTGATCAGATACGCCGCCGTTCGTTCCCGCTTCTCATCTTCCGTACGGATCGCGGCTTCGTGGGGAGTGTCGGGATTGCCGTGCAGGGAACAGGTCGCGCGCGGGGATGCCGACTCGAGACCGGTCAGGTCGTATGTTCCGCCGTCGGGGCAGGTCGCGGGGGTTTTCAGATACCCGAGCTGGACGAGACTCGGCTGGAGATTTCCCGAAATCGTTGCCGGAAGCGGCTGGGAATAATCCATGAGCAGCATTTCAAGCGCCCCCATGAGAACACGAAGGTTCGCATGACAGGCGTTTGTCTTGTCGGGCTTTGCCGCGACGCTTGCCGATGCGGGCAGATCCAGTTCCATGCCGATGTCGCGAAAGAGCTCCGGGTTCGTTTTGGCGTCGCGGAGCGTGTTGATGAACCCCGTGCGCTCATACTCGACGGATGCCTTTATATCTGCGGCAGGGCTGGGGATGCGCTTGAAGAAATCCGTCAGGCGGGTTTTCCAGATCTCTTCGGGATGCCGCGAGCGGAACTCGATGAGGGCGTTCGCGGCGATTTTGCGGATGGCGATTCCGATCATGGTGCTGATGATCAGGCCGTTGTCCTCGATATGCTGGCCGAGCATGAAGGTCGAAGTCAGCGTGTCAAACGCGGCCTCGGGCCTGCCGTCTTTTTCCTGCTGCCAGGCCCAGGCTCTGGCGAGCCGCGCAAGCTGGCGGAGACGACGGTAGGGAGGGATGTAGTCGGAAAAATGCTGGCGGTCGTCTGGGGTGAAATTGCACTGCCGGCAGGCCGCGCCGAGGCGAAGAAGATCCATCGCGCTTTTGACTTTCGGATCGCGCAGGAGCAGGGCTGATGCAGTGCTGAGAGCGCCCAGAGCGTCGAAGGTCTCGATCTTGCCGAATTCGTCGAGAACCTCGTTGGGAACGGCCGGAAGATGCCCGATCGCGTTCAGGTAGCGAACGGCGCCGTTCGGATCATTGCCGGGCCTGGCGATAAGCGGATGAGCGATCAACAGGAACGATACGAGAACCACCAGTGCGTTTTTCATGGGAAATCCTCCTGATATAATATTTGTTTATATTAAAGAAGGAACTGGCGGTCTGCGCCGCGAGGCGCGACCGTATCGAAAACGAAATTGAAGGCCGGTTCGCGTTCGAGACGGTGCTTCGAAACGATGGAAAGCACGCTTTCGACCTCATCGTCGGGCGGCGTCGCGTACGCGACAGGAACGTTCGCCGGGAGAGGGTTCGGCAGTGATGCCGGAAGCGCTCCGGACGACGGTGGCCTGGACGGGGCGGTCGAAGAATATGATAAGGTATAGAATACCAGGCAGACGAGAACTGCCAGCGTCAGTCCGATGACGATGAGGGGCTGAAGCCGCGGTTGCGACCATTCCGCTCGCCGTTCGAGCCGGCCGAGCAGATCGTCCGAAACCGGCGGCAGGGGGAGCCTGCCGCGCAGGGATTCGGCGAAGGGATCGGTATCGTTCATTCCACCCATGACAGGAGCTCCTTCAGTTTCGAGAGGCCATACCGGTAGCGGGACGAGGCCGTCTGCAGCGGGACGCCTTGGTGTTGCGCCAGTTCCGCGAGGGACAATCCGCCCCAGACGCGCAGGACGACCGCTTCGCGCTGTTCCTCGAGAAGTTTCGCCAGCGCCCGACGGATCTCGAGGCCGGTCGTCGGGTCGGGGTCGGCGGTTTGCTGCGGTTCCTCGTCGCCCAACGGGCTCATCGGGCGCCGTTTCGCCTGCAGCGCGCCGTTACGGACGGACGCGAAGAGGTAGGCGGTCGGGTTGTCGATCGCGGCCATCCTGGCGGGGGTTTCGACCCAGGGCAGGAGGGCGTCGTGAATGATATCTTCCGAGGCCTGTGACCCGAGGCCGAACGAACTCATCAGGTAGGCTTTCAGGCGGGGCGCGAACTCTCCGTAGATCAGCCGGAACCCTTCTTTCGGATTCCGGCGGTAGAGGTCCATGATCGATTCGTTCGGCATCGGTTGTTTCATCCTTCACCTGGAATGATACGCAAACCCGCCGAAATTATTTCGCGATTTTTCACCCTGGTGAATTCATGATTCCGTATATCAAAAGCCCGCTTCACATTCCCGTTCGTGCTGAGCCTGTCTACGCACGAGTGCTCTTGCCCTTCGAAAGGCTCAGGGCGAACGGTTCGGTTTCATTCTCTGGGACTCAATATTCTGGACTTGATTATTCCGCTGATGCCCGAAGGGCAGAAATGCTCTTCCATAACAACCAGAGCGCTGGAAGGAGAAGGGTCCGCAGGTAGGTGCCGGCCATCGATTCGAGGATTTCGAGACGGAGGAAGCCCTGGAAAAACCGGACGACCCACAGCGCGGCCATGATCGAGACGAGAAGGAGCGCAAGAGTGCGCTGACGGGTGTCGTGCGAGTTTGCGGCGCTGGATTGGAACGTTCTGCCCAGCAGGCCCGGCAGGTTCGGGACGGCCAGGGCCAGCATGGCGACGACCAGCAGGGGCGACGGCATCGCTTCCAGGGCGAACGGATCCGCCCGACGAACAAGGGAGACGACGAACAGGGTCAGCTTGACGACCCATGCGGAGAGATACCAGAACATCATGAGCGGCAACCATATAATATCGCTAGATATATTATCGCGAAACCAGGCGGACGCCGCCGAGACGTTGATCGCCATGAGACTCCAGAAAACGGTGACGAATCTGAGAGACGGTCCTCCCGGAAGCGGCCCGGCGAGCATGCCGAGCAGCGCCAGAACCGCAGGCCCGCGCGGCCATTCGAGGCGGCTTCCGAACTGCCAGAGCGCCAGAGCCGCTCCGACGAAGAACGCCCTGAACGCGGCACTTCGGCCCGCGGCCCGGGTTCCGCCGAGAAAGGCAATGACGGCGAGAAGCGCGAATCCCAGAACCCTTCGCGCCGAGGCGAATGGCGATCGACTCGTGCCGGCGATGAAGTCTGCGACCGCGGTGATCAGGACGGGATCGTACTGCTCGGTGAAATGGTCCGACAGGCGTGAGAGACGAAGGGGCGTCGGCGATGCGGCGTGCTCGTCCAGGGATTCCCGAATCTCGGAGACGGGGAACACCTGGTCGAGCGTGCCGGCGAATGCCGAGATGGTCGCGAGATGCGCCATATCGGCCGTCGCGAACGAGCCGAGGATCGACACGCTTCTGAGCGGGCCGGCTCGAGATCTTCCGGCGAACGCCAGCGACGGCGGGACTCCGTCGGAATGACCCGCCAGATGAAAGGGGAGAGGCCCGGTATGGCTTGCTCCGAGAGTCGACAAGGCCGACTCCAGTTCCCTGCTTCTGATGCGGACGCCTTCATCCGTCGTAACCGTGGGGGAGTCGAACGCGAACAGAGAGACGCCCCGGTTCATGCACTCCCAGGCCAGGGGCATGAAGATCTCGCGATGGGAGTTGGTCCCATGAGCCGCGAGAACCACTTCCTTCATGGGGCCGCCGGGGGAAAACAGCAGGCCCTGATAGCTTCGGCCGTCGAGCGTGAATCGTTCGGTCGTCACGCGGCCGGAGAGCCCGCCGGTGTCGAAAAACTGCATGACGAACAAGAGCGAGATGAAGACCAGCCAGATCGCCCAAGCGCGGCTGTTCCAACCGGCATCCGATGCCGTCGGCGGGCAGGACTCGTTCATCGGGAAAATCCCGGCGCCACGGAAGGCTCTTCAGCTGCAGTCGGCCGTTCCATTTCGACGATCCGGCGGCGAAGCTCCTCGACCTGCTGATAGATTCTGTAGACATCGTGAAAGCCCGGCGACGTGCGAAGGGCGGCGTCGAGTTCGTTCAGCGCTTCCTGCGGCCTGTTCAGAGCCAGGAGCAGTCGCGCGGCATCGAGCCTGAACTGCTCGGAAGCCGGATCGAGCTCGATCGCGTGCCGTATCAGGGGAAGGGCGTTGGCGGTGGCGGACGCGGCGGCGATGATACGGGCCCGTTCCGACCAGAACAAGGCTTCCCGGGGATTGATGTCAACGGCCCGTGCGTAATGTCCGAGCGCGGCCTCCGCATCGGAGCGGGCTTCGGCGGCGCGTGCGGAAAGCGCCCAGACCATCGGATCGGACGGCCGCTGCATTCTCAGGTCGACCAGCCGGGCCTCGGCCGTGCGGATATCGCCGGCGGCGAGTTCGGCAGAGGCGGCGTCGAGCTGCTGTTGATGCCGTGTTTCCCTGACGGCGAGCAGAAGATATATCAGAAGCAGGGCGATGGCGAGCGGGCGAACCTTCGCGGTTGAGTTCGTCGCAGTTTCAGCGGAAGGCTGTCCGGAAGTCGAGCCTGAGGCGAGGAGAGCGCCGACGGCCAGGGCGAAAAAGGCTGATGTCGGCAGCATTCGCGAGGAGAATCCGCTCAGGTTGTGGAGAAAAAAGACCGCCCAGCAGCCGGCTGCCGCTCCGGCAGGCCAGGAAGGGGGTGACGAGACTGCCCGCTTCGCGACGACCCACCAGAGGATGAGGCTGAGAATCGCGAGCAGGGCCGCGGCGAGCGGCCCGGCCTCGACGAAGGTCTGGAGAAACTCGTTGTGGGCGTTCATGGGATAATCCCCGCCGACGCACCTGAAGCGCGGATACACCTGGGAAAACGTGTGGAGACCGTAGCCGGTCCAGGGAACGCTCGCGGCCGCCGCGTAGATGCCCTTGTTGATCAACGTGCGCTGGGAGAACGTCATGTCCTTTGTGTTGCCGATGCTGATGAATCGATACTTGAACGGGCCGGATAAAAATATGATAATCAATATAAGAGCGACGATAGAAAGAATGCGGGCTGCGCCGGACCATGGCCCTTTCGGCGACGGCTTCCAGATGATCGTCGAAACGACGACTCCGGCGATCGCCGCCAGGTAGGCGCCGCGGCTGAAGGTCATCAGCAGGGCGACGCCCGTCGTCAGCAGGGCCGCCCCGAAAAACGCCTGGAGTCTCGATTCGTGCTTTCGCCACTCCTCCGATGCGAGGGCGAGGCCGCAGATCTGCCAGGGGATCAGGGCGGCCAGGAAGGCGCCGAACACGTTCGGGTCGGTGAAGATGCCGGCGCACCTCGTCCGTATGACGGCGCGCAGAGCGGGATCGGCCCATGTGAGCGGCATCGGGGCCCCTTCCGCGTATTCCTGGAGGGCCAGGGCACCGTGAAACAGCCCCGCCAGCCCGGCGGAGAAGCAGATGCCGGCGAGCCATCCCGAACGCCCCGCGTCGCCGGCTGCCGCCGCGGTCAGCATCACGAGGGCGAGCAGTTTCAGGAAGGCCGGAAACGACGCGGCCGCGTTCTCGGATGTGGCTACGGAGAGGCCGATCAGGACGAGCCAGACAGAAACGAGATGCCAGAATCGGCGCGCAGGCCCTCCGGATGCCGCCCGTGCGGCGCCTTCAGGCCCGGCGATGCCGAGCAACCGGCCGAGAAGCAGGCCGGCCGCCGCCATTTCGAGCAGGAAGACGGCGGTCGTCTCGCCGCCGGCGTAGATCACGGGCAGGACGAGGATGACGAACGCAGGCAGGAACCCTGCGAACATCGCTTCCGGCATGACTGGCTCAGCCCTGCGGGTCGGGGGCGACGGGGCCGTTGAGACCGTTGGGCTGCGTGAAGGGCTTGCGCTCGATGATCAGCCACTGTTTCGCCAGTTCAGCCATCGTCTGCAGACAGTTCCGGTAATGCGCGTAATCGTTTCCCGGCATGTACGTCTTGCGCGAAACCCTGAACCGGTCGGTGAACTGGAGGGTCTGCCTGTGGTGAGTGAGGGTCGATTCATACGACAGACATCCGCAGGTCCAGGTATAGCCGCGGTTCCAGGGCACCCAGCGGAACCCCTCCGGAAGCTCGAAAACGACCGTGTTCACGGTCTCCTCGGTGGCGTAGTAATCGAGCGGATACGTTCGCGTCGCGAGGCCGGCGGAACGGGAATTATAGCTGATCCAATGGTTGCGGAATGCCATCAGATCCTCCGATGCCCGGATGGCGCCGTCCGTGATCCGGTAGTTCAGAACCAGCGTCACCGGGGCGTTCAGATCGTCGAGGTCCGACAGGGTATATCCGGAAAGCTTCGCCTTGGGATGCACGCGTTTGGCCATCTGCTCGGCGAAATTCTGCCGTTCCTGCTCCTTGGCCGCTTTCAGGCCGCGAAGCGCCGTCTGGCCGGGGCCATGAACCGTTCGCACGTCGCGCACGTCCATCGATCCGTCCGCGCCGACCTGGACGAAGATGTGGCGCTCCGTGCGGTTGGCGGCGCCGCCTTCGGGAATGCGCTCGAATGCGAAATCGGTTCCCGACGCCGTCAGAAAGCACGCCGTCGTCCCCTGGGCGTCGGTGTCGAGCATGCCGAACGGAAGATAGTCATTATCGCAGGCGGTATAGAACGTGCGGCCGTCGATTTCCAGCCTGAGAATCGCCGCGACCGCCTGGCCGAAACTGGGAATCTCCGCGTTGATTCCGCTGACGTCCCAGCCCTGCATGAATCCGACGCGACTGTCGATGCCGAGGCGCTCGAGCGCGAAGTGAAGCAGGGCGACGCGCGCCAGGGAGTTGCCGTACCGCTTCGTCAGGGCGACGTCGATCTTGACAGGCTCGACCCCGCCGGCCGCGGGACATCCGATCGAGAGGAACCGGACGCGCCGGACGAGCCTGTCATACACCGCCGCCGCTTTCGCGAGATCGTTCGACGCCGATGCGGCGCCCGTCTCGGCGATGAACGCGTCGAGAAGGGCAGGCGTCGGCGCGGCCTTCGCCAGAGCCCGGGAGAACTCGCCTGCGAGCTCGCTCCAGGCGG
>DAOSOK010000066.1 GCA_035373905.1 Candidatus Ozemobacteraceae bacterium
TCAGAGACGATGGATCGTTGATTCTACCCTACCCACGCCGAATAGCGAAGAGCCCAAAAAGTATTACGGCAATCACTTGCATGCTTGATACCGTTTATCTAGAGCCTGTCGAAACACGAGTGTTCTCGCCATTCGACAGGCTCAGGGCGAACGGATGCATCATGTCGGCCCCGATGTAATATATATCACTCGTGATAATTGTCGCCTGAGAAATGAGACGAGCAGTAACGTATTGCATTCAATGGATTTCCATGTAGGATTGCGAATCATGTCCCTCAGGAAAAGATTCTTTTTCTTCGTCCTCGCTTCGATGTTTGTAGCAATTTCACCCATGGCGCGAGGGGGCGAACGCATTCCGATTGCCTTTCGAAGCAAGGCTCTCGATGGCTTGCCGCCGTGGAATGTCGACAATGAGTTGTTGATCGCCTCCCCGGCGCACGCGTTTCCTCTGGCCCCGACTGCACTATCGTGGGGAAAAATGGCGGTCGGTGATGCCTCGGACATCACGGAACGTCGCGGGGTTGCGCCGGAGACGGTTGCAGCGAAATGGGTGATTCCCGGGCGATTGGTGTGGGTGCGGTGGGAGACGTGCGCGGAAGGGACCGGGAGATTCATCGAGGAAGGACATTTGGTGCTTCTGGCCTCGGGGTCGGAATGGGTCGACGTGTTTCGGCACCAGTTCGAGGCGCTTGTCAGGTCGGATGACGGCGAGTTCGAGACGACGAGACTGACCGTTTCGAAACAGGGTGATCGGATCGTCATCCAAAAGGTGCATGACGAACAGCAGGTGTGCGAAAACACGCCACCCGTCTGGTCGCGCATCGAGCGGCAGGCATGGCGGGGAGAATCGAGACAGCTTGCGACAGTCAGGACCGTCGAAGAGCGGCGATACCGGATTGCTTCGGGAAGCCTGGAATATGTTGCCGGCCGTTCCTTCTTCGACGCGGGGAAACGGTCGTTCCGGCCTGGCGATCTTGCGGAGGCGTTCGGGGTCGATGTGTCGACGCTCGAGCGACGGAACCCGAGTTTGTCACGCAAACGACAATGGCGGGGCATCGTGGTAATCGACGATTCCCTGCCGGATTGCCGTTCGTCTGTTACCGACAAACAATGAATATCGCATCCGCAGATGGCGGGAGGATGGGGCGCAATCAGAGGGCCGGCATGGACGGTTGGCTGAATTCATGTATGAAAGACAATGGGAACGAGGAATAGCAGGTGCGCCGAAGGGGCGGGTTTCAAACCCGCCCCTTCGGAAGGATGATCTGATGCAGATATATCTATGCCGTTATCTTTTGGCGTGGTGGAGGTGTTCGGTTGCGCTCGAGGCCTTGATGTATGAGAGGGCGAGTTCGTGGAATACGTCGCCGGCGGTTTTGCCGGCCTTGGCGGCCTGGACCTTGATGTAGGAGACGACGAGGTTGCGGATGAGGTCGTCCGTGGTGCGGCCCTCTTTGGTCGCCTGGGCTTCGAGGGCGCGGTAGGTGGCTTCGGGAAGGGAAATGTCGACGTGAAGCTGCTTCATGGCCGCATCTCCCGCTATTTTCCGACCACGGTGCCGGACTCGATGATCTCGAGAATGTGTTCGTGAACCTCGTCGACGGGCGCCTTCCCCGCCTTGGCCGCCTGGAGCTTGAGATACGAGGTGATGAGATCGCGCATGAGGCCGTCCATCGTCTTGCCCTCGTGCGTGGCAAGGGTCTCGAGCGCCCTGAGGGTTTCTTTGGAAACGGAAACGGCATACTGCTCGTGCTTCGTCATATTGATCTCTCCCGTTCAAACTCTCATTTTTTCTGGACTGATGTTTTTTCTGTCCTTAGCCCGAATATACTCTCAGAAGACGACTCTGTCAAAACAAGACACGATCCGCAGATGGCACTGATGGCGCAGATGAAATCCTGAAATCTCACCACAGAACTCGCCATTGCGATGCAGGGGCGGTTCGCGAACCGCCCCTACGGATAGATGACGGTTGCTAATTCGCCGCTATTCAGGGGTTACGACGTTGGCTTGGTCATTCTGAAAATCAGGCTTTCCAGGAATCGCGCTTCCAGAGGGCGATCGAGACGCCGGCGAGCATAAAGAGGCCGGCGAGGGCCAGGAAGGTGTCGACGCCGAGCGCCGACAGCGCCAGATTCGAGAACAGCATCGCGGCGATTCCGCGAACGCCCATCAGAAACGTATATACTGACCCATATACGGCGAGCTCTGAAACAGGGGCGAACGCGATGATCAGCTGCATCCAGCTCAGGTCGAAGCCGACGTTGAGGATTCCGGTGAACGAATACGGCACAATGAGATAGGCGGCCGTGGGCGCCAGAAAGAACAGCCACGGGTTCAGCAGACCGCCGAACATCCCGAGAAACAGGCCGCGCTGCGAGCCGTGCTTCGCGATGAACCGGCCGATGACGACGTAGGCGAACATCTGGACGACGTTCGTCAGGCCGTTCAGATACCCGACCGTCGCGTTCGACACGTGCCAGCCGGTGACGAGCTTCGTCGGCAGCACGCCGAGCATCAGCAGGTTGCCGAAGCCGTACAGCATGATCGTCACGTTGAGCCAGAAAAAGCCTTCCGAGGCTTTCAGGGTCGCTCGAACGGACCCGACGCTGAACCCGCCCGTCGCGAACGTCGGCGAAGCGTCGCGCGGCAGCACGCGGTTGAAATTGATCGACGACAGCATGCCGCAGACGCCCGCGATGACGAACATCGCCGTTTTGTGCCCGGAATCGAGCATCCAGCCGCCAACGGCCGAGCCGACGATCGTCGTCATCGCGATGAAAAACCTGACGTACCCCATCGCGAGACTGCGCGAGCCGTCGGAATACAGCTCCTTCAGTACCCTCGTGTAGGCGCCCATGCCGAGCCCTTCGACGAACTGGCACAGCACGTAGAGCAGCAGAATCGCCGTCGTATTGTCGGTGAAGCCGACACCCGCGATGGCGAGCCTGGTGAACGCCGTCGGGACGGTGATGATGTCGAGCGCCCGCCAGCCCGTGAAATACCGCAGAAGCGGGAAGCCGAAAACGAGCGAAAAATACGGCGCCGACATCGCCAGCCCCATCTCGAGCGGCGTCGCCGAGAGACGCTTCATCAGGATCGGGATGAACGGCGTCATCATTCCGATGAAGATGCCGTAGAACGCCCCGGAAACGGCATCGATCTCGTATCGGTGCCGGTCCGCCTCTGAAATTCTCGCCGAAAAGGGAAAAATCATGCGCGGCTTATCGGGAACCGGGTGCCAGGGAAGATGCGCTCACCGTCCGACCGTGACCGCGTCCGTCGCGACAGGAAGCGGCGCGGCTTTCAATGTCTCCGAAGAGATGGCAGGGAACGATGCGACATCGGGCGAGAACCTCATTGCCAGGGAAGCGGGAACAGCGATATCCACCGATCCACTTCCAGAGATGATTTCGGAAGACGGATCCTGCGACGGCGCGACGATGTTCGTCGTGGAGCCGACACCGGCAGAGCCTGAAGCAATGTCGGAAGACCTCGACGCGATACCGAAAGTATTTGAGGCGATGTCCGGAGTGCCTGAAGCGATGTCGGGCGTTCCGGAACCCGTCGGCGCAACCGTTTCGATCCGGTCGGCCGTCAGATACCTGAGACGGGGTTCGGATGCCGATGTGGTCCATTTGCCGGTGATCTTCACGGTTTCATCGGGAATGCCCGGCTTTTTGACGGCCGAGAGCAGCTGAAAGTTGAGCGTGAGCGGAATCCGTTCCCCTGAAGGGGTTTTGAGAACCCAGCGCCGGAGGATCTTGCGGCGTGCGACGTGATGCTCCTCGATCGCGAGTCGGCCCGTGAGTTCGGCCATGGACTCCTTCCGTTCGCCTTCGGATGGGGTGGAAACGATCTCGGCATCGCTGATCAGCAGAGGTTCCAGCCCTTCCGCCTTGTCGAACGGCCAGGGCGGCCGTGTCGATGAAGCCTGGGTCGGAACGGGAGTTCCGGTGGCGGGTGGAAGGATCAGATCGCCGACGTCGGTATCGTCATCGGGCAGGTTGATGGATGGCCCGTTTCCGGGAGTCACGGGAATGAGATTCGAAAGGTCTTCGGCTGAAGGTCTGACGACGTCATCCGGGATATCCGAAGACGGCAGGAGCGCAGCAGGTTCCGTGCCGATGAACGCCGCTTCGTTGCCGTCGACGACGAGTTCTTCGGACGCCGCGGGGGTCTGTGCCGTCTGCGCTGCAACGGGAATCGCGCCCGGGCCGTGCAGGAAGGCCAGGACGAGGATCGACGCGACGGCGGTGGAACGGGTGCCCATCATGCTGCTCCAGGGGGGTGTGAGAAACCGCACTATACCACCTTTCACCGGCCTGTGCCAGATGCCTGCGGCTGCGTTCTCCACGACCAGCCGATCAGCAGAGCGCCGACGACGGTGAACGTCACGTAATCGAGCGGAAGTCCGACCAGCCACTTTTTGTGCCACGGGATGAAGGCCGGCGCGAACTTCGCCCACCCCCACCCCGGGTTGAACAGGAACCAGGAAAAATCCTCGATGATCCAGAAGATCATCAGACTGCCCAGAATGCGCGCCTCGAGTTTCGGCGACCAGGCCCCGGCAGCGAACACCGGCCAGTGGAACACGAGCGCCATGAACGAGAAGATCCAGGCGTGATAGCCCGTCATCGGCCGGCCGCCCCAGAAGATGTCGAGCAGCCAGTGACTCTCGATCCGCCAGGTCGGCAGCCCCGACGCCCAGCCGTTCGCCCCCTCGATCTGAATCTCCGCCATCCCGAAAAACACCGCCGTGACCGACACGAACAGAACGCCGATGAGCGGCTTCAACCGTTCAGAAAACTCTATATTATATTTCACGGTATGAATATATTGTGTGCCGTAGGGGCGGTTCGCGAACCGCCCCTACACGACCTTTGCGATGAACATATACCATCTTGTATTCAACCAAGGATGGCGGAGAGAAGGTTGCGGGCGGCGTGCGGCTTCGCGAGTTTCTTCGCGTTGTCGCGCATCGACGAGATGCGGCCCGGGTCTTTGAGGATCGAGCGCACCCGGTATTCGAGGGCGGCGGGGTCGCACGCCTTCATGGCGGCGCCGTTTTCGAGCAGGAAGTCGGCGTTCCGCTCTTCCTGGCCGGGAATCGGCGCCACGACGATCATCGGCAGGCCGACCGCAAGGCACTCCGAGGTCGTCAGGCCGCCGGGCTTTGTGATCGCAACGTCGGCGCAGGCCATGACCCGCTCGATCGTGCGGGTGAAGCCCATCGGGAACAGGCGGCCGGGGTGTTCCGCCGCAAGCTTGTTGAGAGAGCCGAGAAGTTGTTCGTTCTTCCCTGCAAGGGCGATGACCTGGAACTCGCCGGGAATCTTGAGGAGCCGCTCGGCGAGCGAGTCGATTCCCCCCACTCCGAATCCGCCCGACATCATGAGAAACGTCAGTTTCTTCGGATCGGCGCCGATCTCGGCGGCGCAGACAGCCCGGTCGCGCGTTTCGGAGAAGATCGGCATGATCGGAATCCCGGTTGCCCGCGTCGTGGCCGCCGGAATACCCCGGTCGGCGAGCTTGAACGCCACTTCGTCCGTGGCGGCGAAATACCCCGTCATGTGTTCGTGCAGCCACATGGTGTGAATGTCGAAATCCGTGACCTGGACGTACGTCGGCCTGTCCCACCCGCCGTTCTTGATCTCTCGTGACAGCAGTTCGGCCGGCAGAAAATGCGTGCAGACGACGATGTCGGGATGTATCTCGCGCAGCTTCGTCATGAAATTCTGGGTGTTGAGCCGCTGAAGCGCCCGCCGGACCTTGTTCATCGCCGAGTCGTGGTCCTGCTGGTCGGCCTTGCGATAGATATACCCCCAGAGCGAGGGATGCTTTTCGACGATCGTCAGATACGACTCGGCGTACATCTTCCGGAAGATGTCGTTGACGAGCGTCATCAGATCGACATGAACCGCCTTCACGCCCGGAAAAAACGTTTCGGCGGCCGTCTTGACGGCCTCCGCCGCGCGCATGTGGCCCGCGCCGGCAGAAACACTCAGAATCGCGATCGTTTTCCCCGTCGTCGTCTCGCTCATCCCTGTCTCCTTTCACCGTCGGTGATGGATGAAGCTTATCATGCTGGCGCCGCGATGAGAAGTTTCAGGAAACGGTTGACGAATTACCGAATGGCGCGTATTGAAATGGTGCTCGTTGCGCCGGTCGCGCACACATCCTTCCGCAGCTCAGGAATAGATATGAATATACAATACGACAACCGGTATCGCGCCCTTATGGCAGGGCGCGTCGCGCTTCGTGCGGGGGCTCTCCTGCGAACGAATTTTCTCGGCACGAGCACCATCGAATTCAAGGGCGCGACGGACCTCGTCACCGAGTCCGACTATGCTTCCGAACGCCTCATTCGCGAAGAACTGTCGCGGATGTTTCCAGACGAACCGTTCATGGGCGAGGAAGGCGGTGGCGCGCCGCACGATGCCGAACGGGTCTGGATCGCTGACCCGCTCGACGGAACGACGAATTTCGCGCACCGACTTCCCCACTTCGCCGTATCGATCGGATACTGCGAGCACGGAGAACCGGTCGCCGGGGCCGTCTATCAGCCCGTCACCGACGACCTCTTCTACGGCTGGAAAGGCGGCGGCGCCTGGCGGAACGGCAAGCGGATCCATGTCTCGACCCAGACCGAACTCGGCAGGGCACTTGCCGTGACGGGCTTCCCCTACGACCCCTCGGGCGCTCTCGACGCGATCGTCGCCCGCGTCAAATCCGTCATGCCGCGCACCCAGGGCCTGCGCCGCCTCGGTTCGGCATCGATGGATCTGTGCTACACCGCGGCCGGCCTGTTTGATTTCTTCTGGGAAACCACCCTCAAGCCGTGGGACGTCGCCGCCGGGTTTCTCCTCGTCCGCGAAGCCGGCGGAACGATCACGAACTTTTCCGGCGGTCCCGCCCCCCTCAACGGCGGAGAAATGCTCGCCTCAAACGGAAACCTGCATGACCAGGCCCTCAGAATCATTACATACGAATCAATTTGCGTTCGCTCCGGATGATGACACGCGGAACGTCAAAGCAGAGGGGGGGCTAGGGAGCCGTTTTCCGCAATACCTTCACGATCGTTGTTTTCCGAGGTATTCAGCGGCCGAATACGTCCCGTAAAACGGCGAAACATGATCGGCTGTTTCCTCCAGGGAGCCGGTAGCGAAATACGCCATCGTTCTTTGTTGTCCGTTTCAATGACCATGAACATCCCCGGATCATCGACTTCGACAATGTTCCCTTCGATGTCTTGAGAGGCGGAACTCAATGATGGAGTCGGAGAAACCGGATCGGCGGAAGGACGGAAGAAAACATATAATATACTGGCAAGAATACATACGAAAAGCGCGATTGTTCCCACCAGTGTGTTCGAAACCCTGGAAGGATGATTCGTTCGGGCTTGTTCCTCGTGCTGCTGCGACATCCTTCGCTGGACTGAACAACTTGCTCTTGATGCCGGTGGATGTAACATGATTTGAAGATCTTTTTCTGATGCGAGCCCGAATTCACGGCATATCGTGAGCGTCTCTTGGATGGCATTCGAAGCTTTGTTCTGTAATTCAGGATAGCCTGAATGTTGAAGCTGGGATAACAAGGGAAGATTTTGGACATCCGGGTTCGACAAAAAAAGCGCCAAGGCGCCGTCCCAGAACTCTGAAGAGTTGTGTTTCAGACATGCTTCTGTGAGACACCCTCGAACCTTTGTGAAATCGAGCCAGGGGAGACAGCAGAGAATACCCATGGCAACATGCTGTCGAGTATCGAGTAATAGCGAAGAAACGAAGGAATGGGCGGCGAACGGTTCGGCACTTTTCAGCGCCTTCATGCACGCTTGCTTTACTTCCATCGATTTGCTTCCCCAGAATTTCCCGAGACGCTCAAGGAGCCATTCTTCATCAATGCTCCCGAGACATGACACGGCTGCGGCAACGACCTGGTCATCCGGTCTGTCGAGGCAGTTTCGAATTTGCGGGATGGCCTGTCTCAAGCCACGTCTTCCGATGATGCGAATTGCCTGGATCAAGGAGCGGCTTTCAGAGCGGCGATCTCCTACCGTGTGCAATACCATCGCATCGGTGGCATCGTTCTCCGAAACATCCATGTCCGCGGGAAGAGCCTCTTCAGTCATTGGTGGTTTCGAACAGGATCGTTCTGATGGTTTTTGAAATTGCGCATCCGAAGATGGACTGACTTCTGAACGTTCACCGGTGTCTTTTCGCTCGTCGAATCCCGATCGCTGAGGGTGGTTCAAAACACCGTCGGATGGTGTGTCGGTCGATGCGATCGCTCCGCGCTCCATGGCAAAAGAGGTGCGACATCGATCTTCCCAGGCTTTCAGCTTTTCCAGATACAAATTTGTTTGCCCTTCCAACTGGCCCGAACCAGATAGATGCTCAATCACTTCCTGCCGGAAACGAAGAAGGATTTGACCTTTATTCGGGTCAGCACGAACGATAAGGTTAGTCAGAGCAATGGGGGTTTGGAGAGTCGGATTCATCACCAAGATGAGCCCTGCCTGTTCGATGAGGTCAGGGCGAACTTCCTGAGCCAGAAAATCGAAGATCAGATCTCTCACCAATTCGAACGGCATCAGCATGGAAGTCTGAAGTGCCAGACTGCGTGTATGCATACCGCGTGAGAGGAGCATCTGATGGAGGTGGTGGCAGGCTTCGTCCGGGTTGGTTGCAACGAGCCCTGTTACGGCCAGAAGGCGGAGCCCGACGTCCTGCGAATCAAGAAACATGATGAGGTCGGGGGCAAGCCGCTTGTCATCAATGCGGATGAGAATTCTGAGAGCGAGGGACCGAACGAGGCAGGATGAATTTTTCAGAAACTGCCGCAGATCATCGAAATCCGATTCGGTCCAAAAATTCTGGAACACACGGAGGATCGTTGAGCAAAGGAGGGGCGGCGGATGTGAGGAGAGCATCTTTCTTGCGTTGTCCAGCCAGCCGGATTTTTCCTCCTCAGCCATGGTTGACAGGCGGCGTATCAAATCGGACGGCTGTTCATTTGCGATGGATTCGGCAGAGACGGGTGACTGGATCGGTTGTCCCCCAGCGTGAAGATCGAGGGCATGTCGAAGCAACATGCGACATTCTTCATCAGGATCCTCGGCAAGGCATTTCTTGAGCGTTGCCTCCCATTCTGAAGGAAAACCTTGCTGAAGCAGCTTCTCGATTGCCATCAGGCGAATGCTTCGAAACGGAGCATGAAGTTCGTTCAGCACATGAGAGTTGTGTAAAATCGATTTTTCGAAAGTCATATTGGCATGCAGACCTGTAGAATGGCTCAGACCGCCCTGCTTTACTCAACGCCGCTTCGCCGGTCCGAAAACGTCGGCGACCATGGAACCGTGTTCGCGATTCGTGAAGACATAAACTATACTCGCTGTCGCATGAGGAGCGCAACTCAGACCGGTATCAGCCAGGAACTCTCACGATGAGCACCGAAGCTGGTTCCCGGGTGGCCATGGTCTGAATCTTTGTCGGGGCCGGCGCCTCCGAACGGCAACGTTCATCAGGAAAGGCTCCGTTTGCTGAGTGCGAACTGCTGCGGTTTTGCAGATGTCTTTCTCTCGCAAACGTCATTCATGGTAGAATATCAACGAGTCTGTCAGAAATCTCGTGGAAATTCCGAATGGCATAGTATATATGACAGTATATATGCGTGCCGTGTCATCCGCCATCATTTCTTCCCGAAGGAGTGGCCATGCATTATATATCTCCGAGGAAAGCCGTTTCCATGGTTCTCGTCTTTCTTCTCATCCTCGAGCCGGCGATGATCCAAGCAATCGATCTGAGCCCGTTAGGAATTCAAACGATACGAGAGCAGAATGTACGGATCGGCGTTCAAACTCCGGAGTCCGAACTGCTTCTGCCGCACGAACAGCTCGAGCTGATCATCAAACAATTCGGAAGAACCCAACAGGAACTCGAGGATCAGGCTCTTGCCGAGGCCATGTTCATCCTGCTGCATACCTATGATCTGTTCACCCAGGAAGCGGCCGAGACATTTTCTTTTTTGGGGGCCATCCAGGATTTCCGCAGTCAATGGGGAAATATGCGCGGAACAAGCGATCTCCCCGGTGCTTCGAGGGCTGTCGGAGCTCTCGGTAGTCTTCTCGATGATTTTGTCGTCCATATCACGTCATTCTTCGTGGCGGAATCCGGAAAACCGCATGCGCGGACGTTCATTCAAAACTGTTGGAATGCATTGGCGGCTTCATCGAAACGATTCGACCAGCTATGGAAAACTGGCAAAGCTCCTGTGAATCAGGTGATCCAGGTGCTCGACAACTTTTCCGGCACACCTGACAGTTGGGATACAACCAAAGGATGGGTACGGTGGCTGAAAAAGGTCGGTCAGGGTCAGTCGGCCCAGACTGCCGCTGAGAACATCGCGAATACGGCCATGTCGATCGGAGTTGCCTTTTACCTGATCGGAATCTTCACTTCGGTTACGACCCTGTTAACAAGTGAAGATACTCGCGGCGGGGCTCGTCTGTTTTCTTACGAAAATGTGAAAACCACCGTCGATTTGTATTTTTCCTACGTTGCGCTCGTTTTCATGCTCGTCCCGTCAAACCCTATCTCCATGATCGCGGGCTTCGTGATGTTGGCTGAAGCGCTGATCGTCCGCCCTACGCTCGATTATATCGGAGATCGCCGCCAGGCGTGGGTGAAGGCATATAAAAGTTCACATTTGTTTCTCTATAATAAAGATGACGTTTATCGGAAATTTTTTGAAGGAAAGGACTCGCTCAAGCCCGAGGAACGTTCGTTGGCCTGGGTGAAGGCGGACAAACTCTATCCGCCGATCCTCAACTCTCAGCCGGCTTCAGCAGGGGAAGTCAAGAAGCGGTTGATCGATGTCTATACCGCCGCCCGTCATCAGGGAATACTGATGGCATACTACCAAAGCCCGCGCCGTGACACGTCGCAGTTTCCATCCTATTCCCTCATTCAACTCAAGCAAATGTGGAAGCAGAAAGCGGATTACATGAGCTGGAAACCCGACAAAGAGAATCTAAAACAGAATATCGAAACCGATCCGAATTACAAGAAGATGGTCGATGCGGTGAACAAACCATCGAGAAGCAATCCGGTCACGTCAAACAAGCGCTTTCTCGCCACAGCAAAACAGGCAAAAGAGTTATGTTTCTTCAATCCTGACTTTGCGCTGATCTGGCGACTCAGGCAATACGGCGGCGCGAAAGTCAACGCCATTGTCAGTCAAGACCCCTTTTTCGGCCTGGTCTATCTGCGCATGCAACAGGCTCCGTTTCACTATTTGCCTTTGCTGGAAAACCAGGATTGGACCTCGTCCGTGTTACGTGCCGGCTTGTCGGCGGATATGTTCCTCTCCGGCGTGAAAACATTAGCCAGCCTGTACTCGATGTTGAAGATGCTCAGTCCGGCGAATGAAGAGATGGCACAAAAATCGGTGAAAGAATTCGATCACGTCTGGCGCGCCATCTTTGAGGGGCGAAAATTGAGCCGGCTCGTCGGGCGTCTCATCGCCTATGCCGACGACCCGTCGAAATTGCCGAAAGATCTCGAATCCGAACTCCGTGAGGCGGATGTTCTCGATGATGCGACCCTGACGGCTCTTCGTTCCTGCAAGTCATCGAGCGAATTTGCCGGCAAAATCGGACCTCGTTTGCGCTATCTCAGCTGGCGTTGGCCCGGGCTGTTGGGGTATGCCGCAGTCGCAGCTGTGACGCTTGGATATACGTACAAGAAGGCTATCGACCGGCACGCGATCCTGAAAGCCTATCTTGACGTGCGTGCTGAAGCACTAAATACTCCTCAGACCATTCCCCTGCAATCTCTGAGACGCTTCCTGATCGAGGGGAAATGCCTTGAAAGCGAGAATCAGTTTCAGGATTGGTTGGCTGGCATTCACCCCCCGGCAGCCGATTATCAGCATTATCTGAATCTCTGCCGGCAGGAAATCGGCACAGGCCTTATGCTCAATCAGCTTTTTCAGGGCGATACGGACGCTGCATCGTATATTCGCAAGACACTGTCAGAGGCGAATGCTGCTCTCGGCGAATGGAAAAAACTGGCGGACAAGCTTGATGGCATCGGGATAAAAGTCAAATGGCCGTCCAGCCATAAAATGTATGGGCCGTATGAGTTTCCGGCTAACATCAGTTTGAGTGTTCCGATCAAGGATGTGACGACGCGAGTACGAGCAGCTTCTTCAAATCATTGATCTCTCGTATGAAACCGGTGTCGCCCGAAACACCGCACTCGTTACTTGCATCCTTTGCGCATGCCAGGAACCGGGGTGTCGTCAGCGTCGTTCTT
Source organism: Candidatus Ozemobacteraceae bacterium (assembly GCA_035373905.1). Classification (NCBI taxonomy): domain Bacteria; phylum Candidatus Rifleibacteriota; class Candidatus Ozemibacteria; family Candidatus Ozemibacteraceae; species Candidatus Ozemibacteraceae bacterium. Next base: position 12,318 of record DAOSOK010000066.1, read on the forward strand.
CTCGGTTTCATCAGTGTTCTTTTGATATTTTTCGTATTCGTTGCACGATGGAAGTCGTCTCACGTGCGCATCCTGACTCTTGTCGACCAGGGGCAGATCGGTCGCCTGTTTCTTGAATCCTATCTCGGCGATGTCGTTCAGCAACTCAAGCGGAATGTCAATACTCCGAAAACCCCGGCGTATGAGCTGTTTCGATCGGATGCGATCTTTTCAGCGAACAGCGTGGCCGTCGGAACCGATCTGTACAGACCTTCGCAGCTGCTCGAGGATTATCGAAACAGATATGGAATAGAGTATGTCGGACAACCGAAACTGGTATTTCACGAGACAACAGTCCTTGCGGACCCGGCATGCTTTGAAATAACTGCCCAACAAAGGGAAATACGCGGTTGTCATGCCCTCGAAGCGAAGATACGGTTTCGTGACCGGGTGTACATGACACGGCTTACGACCGAATGGAAACGCTTGCGCTACCTTCTCCCGGTCCTCAAGGATTTTCTCCTTTTCGCCTCGCACCTGAATCTGGAACAGCCAGAACCCTTCGGTACTCGCGACGGCATCAACGTCCTGTATACGAAGAACAGCGATCATCCCGCGGAGAGTGGGCCAGCCGTATCTGAAGCGGGACAAGGCGGACAACCGCTCATTCTCGTGCCGACCTTCGGCGCCGAAGGAAATCCGGACAAGAACGGACGAGTCTATTTCGGAAACAATACTTCCAAAATATATCTCAATCTTGCCGGTGAGCGGCATTATCGCGGTTTTAACGATGATACCGGCCAGGAAGACGGCTCCATGTGCGATCTCTGGCATGTTCCCCCCATGGGCTTTTCAGCCAACCATGAACATATCGACTTCAGCGCATTTCCTTTCGACACTCGGGAAAACGGTGAGGCTGTGACCTTCCGTTCGCTGAATCTTCGCCACCCGTCCCTGAACTACATAACCCGCGTTGCCATCGTCGGGTTTTCTGAGGAAAATCTTCCCGGTACGGATTGCCACTTCAGGAATGCAGAGTATTCGCTGTCTTCCTTTCTGAAGGAAGACCCGGCCTATAAGGCGCTGCAGGCGAATCAGACAAGCCTCGCCATGGCATCGCCTTTCAAATTATACGGAATTAATCCGGAAACACAGGGTGAGATGACGGGGTTCATCCCGACTCGGCAGATTTTTGGAAATGTTTTCGCACGTTTTTTCAGAATCGGCGTATGGGAATCCCCACTGGGCCCATACGCGTTCCCCTATGTCGCCGAAGCCGTTCGGTCGTCAGGCTACAGGCCGCCGCCGGCAGAAATGATGGGGGAAAGCTGGAAATGGGAACCCCATCAGAGCGACCTTGCCTACGCGGATTACATGTCTGTCGTCGTGTCGGGAAGCCAGCCTGAATCTGGTGGGAATTTTGACATGCCGATCAACATGGAACAGGGAAAACCCAAATTACTGCGTCACACGGATTTTTCACCAGCCGATGGGACAAAGATGCGCGAACCCTTCGACATGTTCGGCCCGCAATTTCTCGACAATGCGTTGAGCGGCAATATCGAAGATTCAACCATTTCATCGCGTATTTGCCGGGTATTTCCGAATCAACAGGCGTTTCTTGCATATGCAGGACTATTTGAAACCCCGCCGCGCTTCCAGCTCGACGGGGTCTTTCTCGTCAAAGGTCCCCTTGAATTGCCCGACGTGTCCCTCACCAGGATTCGCGGCGGAATTATTCTGGTCGATGGCCCGGTGACTCTCGGAAATATGGCGCGAGGTGCGCAAATCGGAGCGGACAAAGAAGGCGGGCTCCCTTTGTGGAAGATGCAACAGGATCTTACACAACGTGAAATGGTAACCATCGTTGCCTTGAACGGAAACCCCATCACGTTGAACGGAAGTCTGTACTGTGGCGTACATCTGGTAAGTCTTGCGCAACCTTCCGGCGGCGGTGATTCGGTTCCCATCAACTTCAATAACTTGAAAAACGGCATCTTGCTCGGTGGGATTGCCGCCCATCATTTCAATGTCAAGAAGATGACTCGAAGGTTGAAAACACCTTTGTTTCTGTTGTTCCCCCCCACCCTGTCCGCGCCGAAACATGAATTTGCCGTCTATTGCGGCGAACAACCGGAATCGTATGAACACTATCTCACTTTGATTCTCAAGCCGCATGACGCACTTGCGGTACCGTTTCTGGAGACA
>DAOSOK010000067.1 GCA_035373905.1 Candidatus Ozemobacteraceae bacterium
ATTCAAGCGGGCCCAGTCACCGAATTCCTCAAAAAGGGCCCACCGTCAATGAAGCGTCATCCTTGGGTTGATTCCGAAAAAGAGGCGCATAGGGTTATTCAAACGGATTCGTGAGATTCTCATGCCCTACAAAGATGAATTGAAAGACAACGTCAGGTTCCGGGGCATGTTTGAGAACGTTCCGGATATCGAAGACGTGGAATACTTTCTGAATCGCTCCGAATGCCGTGTGGACAAAGTTCTTCCCACCGTTCTGAACATATTTCGCGATGAAATCGAGCATCTCGAACGAGCGATCAAGGTCAAGTCGACGAGGTTCCTCGAGAGACTTGCCGAAGTGCAGTCGACCTTCCGTCTCAGCGATGCGGAAACGCACCTTCTCTCCATGGCCGTTCTGTACAAGATATCAGAGCGGTTCGAATCGTTGTGCGACGCGGTTCCTTCCGGCCGGAGAAATTATTTCAACTGGGCCGTCAAACTGCAGAACCTCACGAACCTGAAGCGCCATGAGCTGATGAAGGCCACGTCATCCGAAAGCCTCATCCGAAAACTCGGCTTCATTGACCGCGACGGCGAGGCAAAGAACGAAATCGTCGAGTTCCTGATCGGCACGGGGAAAATCGGCCTCACGAGCAGTTACTTCAAAAAATTCGAAGGTGCCGCCATTCCTCTCGAAAAGCTGATGATCGCACCGACCGACGTGGAAGCCATCAGAACGATTCTTGCCAACCGGTCGCCAAAAACGGGGGTGAACATTCTCCTTGCCGGTCCTCCCGGAACGGGGAAAACCGAAACCGTCCACGCGCTTGCCCGGGAGCTCGGCCTGAGCTTGTATGAAGTCGCCTCGATGCCCAATACCAGGAACGATGACGGCGACACGGCCGGCGCCAACGGCATGTTCCGGATGCGCGGGCTCGTGGCCTGCCGGAACTCCATCGGAAGCTACGATGACGGGGCGATTCTCATCGATGAAGCCGACGCCCTCATCGGCAGCGGAAGGCCCGACGGACTGCTCGGTTCACTGTTCGGCACGTTCGGTTCGACCGTGGGAAAGGCGATCACCAACGACGCGCTCGATTCGGCCGTCTGCCCGCAGTTCTGGGTCGTGAACAGTCTCAATGGCATCGATCCATCGACCCGCCGCCGGTTCGATTACGCCGTCAGATATGAGAGGTCAACCCCGAAAGACCGTCTCATGATCTGGGAAACGGCCACTCGGAAATTCGGCCTGGCCCGGTATCTCTCGCGCGACGATCTGGAGCGGTTCTCTCGGGAGCACCCGGTCGATGCGGGTGGAATTACTTCCGCCCTGAAGAATGCGGCGAACCTCCCGGCGGAATACATGACGAAAAAAGAGTTCGTCAGGTATATCGAACAGCTTCTCGAGGCACAGGGTCTCTTTACTGAGAACCGGTCCGGCACCGAAGTCGTCCGGCGACGTGCGGGTGAGCAGGTCGATATTACAACGCTCAATATTGAACCGGCGGCCGACATGAAACGGATCCTCGCCGTCGCCGCGAAATGGCGTGAAGATGCCGGCGCAAACAGCCTGAACATCCTCCTCCAGGGCCCTCCCGGAACGGGAAAGACGCACTTCGCGCACCACCTGGCCGAACTGCTGGGAAAGCAACTGCACGTGAAAACCTGTTCCGAGATCCTGAGCCCCTACGTCGGCATGACGGAAAAGACGATCAGGGAAATATTCCGCCAGGCCGAGCGCGAGAACGCCGTGCTGTTCCTCGACGAGGTCGACAGCCTTCTTTCGAGCCGGGAATCGGCCGTTCGAAGCTGGGAGGTGACCCAGGTCAACGAACTGCTGTCGGCGCTCGAAACGTTCAAGGGCGTGTTTCTGGCTGCTACGAACCACGCCTCATCGCTGGATAAGGCATCGATGCGCCGATTCCACTTCCGCCTGCGATTCGGCGAGCTCGCCCCGGCAGCCGCTGAACTCTTCTACCGAAAGCTCCTTGCAGGGTTCGCCGAAGACGCGATTACGCCGACCGTCAGGAAAAGGCTCTCCAGCATGACCGGTCTCGTCCCGAGCGACTTCGCGAACGTGCGCCGCCGCATGACGCTTGTCCCCGGCATGACGGTCCCCCATGCGGAAATGATCGACGGACTCCTCGAAATGCGCAACTCCCGCTCTCCCGAACGCCGCGCGCTGATCGGCTTCACGAGCACAGATGGGGCGTGAGACCTGCAGATTCTGCCTGTATAACCGGAGGATTCGCCATGAGCATCCAGGGAATCGTTAAAAGATACGCGCTGATCATCGAAAAGGTGACGCGGTGCCGCTACCCGTCGTTGTCACAGATTCATCGGTTCCTGCATGCGCACGGTCTCGAGATAACCACGCGCACCCTCCAACGCGACATAGCCGGCATATCGCTCGAGTTCGGCATCACGGTGAAATACGACCGCCGTCATCGAGGCTACGTCCTCACCCGCGACGAAGGCGACAACCCCGAAATCCTTCTCCGTTTCCTCGCGGCTGTCAGTCACGCAAGCCACAACGGTCAGCACTGACTGGGCGTATGTTCCGGCCGAATCATAGGCTTATCGATCTACGCGACACCACGTGTCGCAGTGTGCGGATTATGATGCGCTTACGAAGGGTGCGGCCAGAATGAGCAATGAGCATGGGAGGTTTCGTCATGGATATGAATCGGAAGGTTATGGTCATTATTGGCGTCGGCGGAGCTGGGATGAACTGCCTGGGGAACATACGTGAACGGATCGCCAGCCGATAATTCCGACAAGCTCGTCGGCTGCAAGGTAATGCAAATAATAAACTATATGACCACATATTGCCAATGAAGGGCGCTTGAAAACACTGATTTATCAGAGTGAACTGGGAATATTCATTCTGCAGAAATCGTTAGGAGACTCATATGAGAGACATCAAGCGAATTGAAAGGATGTTGGCGACGATAAAAGAGAAATGGTTGTTGAATCCTGATTTGCGGCTGGGTCAGATAATCATCAATGCGGTCAGACCTGAGCATCCGTGTCCTGAAGTTTTTTATATCGAAGACACGGAGCTGGAAAAGTCTATCTCAACGATGAAATGATCGGGCAGCTAGCCATGAGATGGCTCTCCAGGGTTCTCTATTGTATATTAGTATAGATATATGATAAAGGAGACGTCTTTATGTTGCCGGAACAGATTGATGTTCTGAAAACGGTTAACACCGACGTCCTGGAAGACCCCTATTCGGTCTATGTGATTCTTCGCGCGATAGATGAGGAGGCAGCTGGTGAAGAGGTGAAGCTCCCCCCGGATGATGAGAACATCCAATGGTTGTTGTGGTGCATCAGGGGGCAGGATGAACTGCCATACGTTTTCCTGAAGGCCGAGGAATACCCGCCCGAGAAGCTCATTCCGTTCGCAAAACTCGACGAGCGAAGACAGCAGAAGATTCTCTACAGGGCCTATTATCTCTATATGCGTCTGTTCCAGTTCAAGGGGCGTAAGGAAAAGCTTCCCCTCGTTGCACTGAATCACTGCTTCCCTCTTCGTTGGCGCGCTCGCCTTTTTCGTTAAACCGCTTATTTTGGGAAAACTGTTAAATAGTATAAATGATGTATCGAATAGAGAGACTGGTGAATATTTTTACAGAGAGGTGGTCGATATGGGTGCGTATCTCGACGGGCTCAGAACTCTGGTCAGGCAAGCTGTGAAGCAGGACGGACGCGGCCCCTTCTCGCGCGCTCTCGGATACAGGAATTCGGCGAAAGGCATTCGGCGCATCGAGAAGTTTCTCGCCGGGGATGACCACGGAGTGGACTTGTTCCGGCGTCTCGCAACGGTATTCCGCCTCGACTCGAATTACGTTATCGAAAAAGCCGCTGCGGATCTCGAAGCCGACCGGAAACGCGAAATCGAGGTCATGGTCGCGAAGGCGCGAGCCGAGTTCCATCCTCACCTGTTTGTCGAGACAGAACGCACGATTCCTTCTCCGATATTTGTAGCTATCATTTCCGGAGCACCATATTGGCGGTTCATCCCCGTCAATGAGGCCGATTTGAGCCACGGCGAGGTCGGCGACCTCATTCGCTGGCATTTCAAATACAGGAAAGGCGCGATAATCACCTTCGGGAAGATCATCGGCTATCGATACCAACAGACCTACGACAACGGTATGAAGTTCGACACCGACGGGAATTTCGTTGAAAAGTTCGAGGCGCCTGCCGAATCCATACCGGCCATGAGCCTTTCCTACAAAGGCCGCGAAATCCCCTCGGGTGTCTTCCGAAACTTCACAACATGAACGAGCCTGCCCTTTGTGTTCACCGTGATTCATGAATTGATGGATTCGTCGAAAACAGGAGGCCGTATGGCATACCGGAAAAAGCTCGAGACCTGGCCGTTCGATGATGCCGCCTGGAGTCGCATCACCAAGCGTCTGAAAAAACACGCGGCCGCCAAAAAACCACCCCTGCTCGGCCCGTTCCTGGTCCATGACGGTCGAATCGTTGCCTGTCCTTCCAGCATTCGGAAAGGGGTGGGCGACTGGAAGTATCTTCTCACGCGTGACACCGTCGTCGATTGCCGCAAAATGCTTCTCAGTGAATGCCCCGAGCTCGGTAGACAGAACGTCGAGGCGCTTCCGGAAGGGTATGTACAGCTCGATCTCGAACGAAACACATTCGTAATTTCCGCGAGTCGAGAAATCCTTTCCGATCGCGCGCTCATCCGGAAAATCCGCCAGTGCTTCCGAATCCCGCGATTATCTCCAGTCGGGCTGAGGGACTACGGGAAGGAAGCATTATGCCTCACGTGCATGAAAAGCGGAAAAGGGTGGATGGGAACCGGGGTGACGGAGCGGGTCTACGATTTCCCGCTTGATTTGTTGTTCGAGGCGCTCCACACCTGCCCGTCGTATTCCAGTTTCAGAGTTGTCGGCAGAAAGGACGACCTCGTCACGGTGATGCTGTCGAAAGATCTGACGTACACCACGTGCGGCTTCCTCCGGTTCGTGGTATCCGAGCGGGAACGGGCTGACGACGTGCGCCAGATCGTCGATGCCGCCGTCAGGCAGATGAAATCCGATTCGATGAAGCTGTATGTCGGCATCGATGTCAAGCCGTTGAGGCAGGAGGACTGCATCTGCCTCGACGCGGCCTTTTTCTCGATGGAGGTGAATGCCCCGAAACTCGAACAGACGCCGGCCGAAGCCGAGATGCAGATTCTCGCGGCGATCATGGCGGAGTGGAACGGCAACGCCGAGCTTTCCGACATGGCCGTTGCTCTTTTGAAACCCGAACACTTCACCGTTCCGGCTCACCGAGGCATCTTCCGGGCTATCGCCGACTTGAAGACGAGGGAGAAGTACGTTTTCGAAATCCATGTGATCAAGGAAATGAAAAGAACGGGCCGGCTTGCCGAGGCCGGCGGTGAAGCCTTCATCTGGATGATTGTCCGGCAGTTGTCGGATCTTTTTCCGGGGGAAGCCATCAAGAAACTGATCAGGAAACTCTCGGCGTCGACGCAGACGGAATGATCCTTCAAAACATCGAAGAAAGGCGGGTGCGACCCTATGAGCATCTTTCTTCTCGAAGACAATGAATCCCGGATCCACCGGTTCGCGGAACTCGGCCTGGATATCGTCGTCCGGAACGATGCGTTCGATGCCATCGCGTATCTTCACGCGCATCGCGCGGCGATTCGGTTGCTCTCGCTCGATCATGACCTGAAGCCCCACGAGACCCCGTGCGGCAATCTCGGAATCGCCTGCGGTTGTTTCGTCGTCGACTTTTTGAACCTGATGGAGCCGTTCTGCCCGGTGATGATCCACACATCGAACGAGGTGGGCGCGCTCGTCATGAAACACCGCCTCACCGCCCGCGGCTGGAACGTCATCTGGGTGAAGTCCGAGCTCCTTTACCCCGACGACTGGATCCAGACACTTTGGAACGACCGTGCGCGGGAAGCCCTGGGCCTCAAGTAGACGGCAGGAAAGGGGAGGGGAATGAACGAGTACAAGCGCAGGCGCGATGCCTTCATCAGAAAGCATTTCCCCTTTCCCGAGAGTCTCGAACGTGCGATACGATTATCAGCTCCGGCGAGCTTCTCCACTATGCTGTGCGGTGAAGACCCTCTGTTGAAACTCCACCGGATCGATCGCCCGCAGAGAATCACGCGACTCCTGGAAACGATCGGCTATTGTCGCCATTTCAATTGGTCATATACATTCAACGATATATACGCGATAACAGACTGGTGTGCCCTTTCCTGGAAACCCGGCAGCGGCCTCTTGGTCCACTTTGAAAGTCTCAATATTCACCACGTTCACGACCCGCGACTCGATGTCGGTTGGGTCGATGAAACCCGGGAATTCCTCTTCTCGAAGCGCAAGATCATCCTGACGCATTTTTGCTGCGGCCTGCTGTTACAGCACTTCAGAGAGGAAGATATTTGTGTTCTGCTTTGGAAATGATTGTAGATCCTGCTTCATCACGAGATCTTCTATATGAAATGAAAGAACGAGGTGGCCGTATGAAGAAACATAAACGCAAGAAAAAGAAACCAAGACCGACAATTGAATCAGATGTTGAAAAGGCGGTCCGACAAGCCGTCGAAGAATTCAAGAAAAAATTCCCTGGTCTCCTCGAGGAATTGTTCGAGACGGAACGAAAAAGCAAATAAAACACATGCCGCATTCCATACAAGGAGGTCCAACCGATCATGAGACTTCGCACGGAAAAACACACGCTTCATCAAGCCGACGTCGGTGCCCATCTGCACGTTCTGCGAGCCGCGCTCCAGATCATGAACCGGTTTGGGCTGAACGTGGGTTCGGATATCTGCCGCGCATTTTACTCACTCCTCAATGCACGGCGCCGCAAGATGTTCATGCGGGATTCCCTGCACGTTCTCGAACCCTACCGGGAAAAGCTCATGGCCTCGCCGCGAACCGCTGATATCTTCAGTCCCAATCCTGACCTCGACGATTTTTTCCGCATCGTCACCACCGAATCCAGCGTCGGGCCGAAAATCCGTCTGCTTCTCATGGAACAGCTCCGTCATGCAATCGAAAACGCCGAGCGCCGCGAATCGAAACGACTGTCAAAATTTTCCCGGAAACTTGACGAAATTCGGCGCACCTTCCGGCTTTCCGAGATCGAAACCGAGATCATCGCCCTGACGGCGCTCCATGAAATCTCGCCCGCCATCGAGTGTATTCTCGACAGTATACGACCTGCTTCGCGCGGCCTGCACAATATATATCGGTATCAATACTTGATCGATGCGAGCCGGCCGGTGTTCATGAAGGCCGTTTCGACCGACGGTTCCCTGCGGCGACTGAACTTTTTCGACCGCGACGGCGACGTGCGGAGCGAAGTGGTCGAGTATCTCACCGGAAGCCGCAAACTCACACTCTCGACCTGGTATTACCAGCATTTCGACGGACCCGCCCTTCCTCTCGAGAAATTGACGATCAGCCCCCGGGACGTCGAGACCATCCGCACTCTTCTGAACAACAGGAAGCCCGGCTGCGGCATCAACATCCTCCTCGCCGGGCCGCCCGGAACCGGCAAGACCGAGACGGTTCACGCGCTGGCCCGCGAGCTCGGATTGAGCCTGTACGTCGTTGCGATGCGACCCGGTCGCAGCGATGATTCCGACGATTCCGTTCGGGTCACGGACGGCTTCCGCATCAGGGGCCTCGTCGCCTGCCGCAACTCGCGGGGCGACCAGCCCGACACGGCGATCCTGGTCGACGAGGCGGACACCCTGCTCGGCGCCGGTGGCGGCGGGATGTTCCGGGCCCTGTTCGGGGCATCCGGCTCGTCCGTCGGGAAGGCGATGATCAACGACGCGCTCGATTCGGCCGTCTGCACCCAGTTCTGGGTCGCCAACGACCTGGGCGCCATCGATCCGTCGACGAGGCGCCGGTTTGACTTCGCGATCCGGTACGAGCGCGCCACCCCGAAAGACCGCCTCTCGATCTGGGAAACAGCGGCCAGAAAGCACGGCGTTGCGCGGCTTCTGCGGCCCGAAGACCTCGAACGCTTCGCCCGCGAACGCCCCGTCAGCGCCGGCGGGATCGACGCGGCCCTCCGCAACGCCGCGAACCTGCCCCGGAAGGGCTTGAACCGCGCCGAGTTCGTCGCGTATGTCGATCACCTGCTCGAGTCCCAACTGCTGTTCACCGAAGAGGAGGGTAAGACCGAGACGGCCCAGGCCGACGTCGGCGAACCGGTCGGGATCGAGCTGATGAATATCCAGCCGGCCGACGATCTGAACCAGATTCTCACCGTCGCCGCCCGATGGCGCGAGGCCCCGACGAAGCGGGCCCTGACGATTCTCCTGCAGGGCCCCCCTGGAACCGGGAAGACCCATTTCGCCCGACGCCTCAGTTCTCTGCTCGGCATGCCCCTCCACGCGAAGACGGCCTCCGAGATTCTCAGCCCCTACGTCGGGATGACCGAGAAGACGATCCGCGAGGTGTTCCGCCAGGCAGAACGGGAGTCGGCCGTGCTGTTCCTCGACGAGGTCGACAGCCTTCTTTCGAGCCGGGAATCGGCCGTCCGGAGCTGGGAGGTGACCCAGGTGAACGAACTGCTCTCGGCGCTCGAGTCGTTCAAGGGCGTCTTCGTGGCCGCGACCAACCACGCGACCCGGCTCGACCAGGCCTCGATGCGCCGGTTCCACTTCCACCTCGAGTTCGGCGCCCTCACGCCCGCGTCGGCCGCCGTCTTCTATCGCCGCCTCCTCGCCGGCTTCGCCGGTGGCGACCCGCCGCCCGCGACGCTCGACCGCCTGAGCCGCCTGCCGGGCCTCGTGCCGAGCGATTTCGCGAACATGCACAAACGCCTCACTCTGGTGCCCGGCATGACAGCCACCCACGACGAACTCCTCGCCGGCCTCGCCAAACTCTGCGCCGCCCGCACCCCCAACCGCCACCCCGAGATCGGTTTCTCCCGAACCCCGCGATAACAGCCCGTGGTTAAAATGACAAGGGACCCCCGCCATCGCGGCCACTGAAAAGGAGTCTCACATGCGTGATCCGGCAAGAATTGAGGTAGGCTGGAAAACAGGGACACCAAAGTTCTGATAAATATACCCAGAAAAGGAAGATTTCACAGAATTTCCCGAGACATCGAAAGAGGCTAAAAAGTCGAAAGACCCGCTTATTTGGCGGGTCTTTCATACGTCCCGAGACATCCCGGGTCTTTCAGCAAGCTCCCAGAGAGGGACTCGAACCCCCGGCCCGCTGGTTAACAGCCAGCTGCTCTACCGGCTGAGCTATCTGGGAATGTGACCGTATATTACCATACTTTATTTCGGGGCGCAAGAGGGGGAACGAAAAAAAAGCTGGGCCATGACGGTCGAGAGGACGGGCAGACTTGAGACCAGGCCCAGACATCGGGGGTTGACGAGGAGCCCGGGAAAAGCCGCCGTTACGGCGTGGGGGCGTGGAGGGTGTCGAAGCGGAGACGGTCGGCCTTGAAGCGCTTCAGGATGATGGGGTCTTCGTCGGAGGCGAAGTCGGGGTGATCGCCGTCGCAGGCGGCGATGAAGCGGCAGAGGGAGAGGGCGAGGGATTCGGCGGCCGGGTCGGACGAGGTCGACAGGGCAGCCAGGTCTCGGCAGAAAAGATTGCGCATCGGGAGGGAGAACTCGCCGGCGGATTTAAAAAAGACGGTGAACCGGTATTCCATCGGGGCGAGGGCCGTGCGGGCGATCAACAGATCGACACGGTAGAACTCGTCGATCAGTTCGATGGTGCATTCGAAGGGAATCTGGGTTCCGAGGGCGCCGCCACGAACCAGAAGATTGCCGACGGTCGGATTGCGCCACTCGTCCTTCGGAATGAACGCGGAAATGCGGTACCGGTTCGCCGGGGCGCCATACTGGTCACGGTTGAAATACACCGAGGATATCGGCGCATTGATCATGTTGCGAGCCTGGAGCCAGACATCAGGGTCATCGAGAACGACGTCGCGGCTGAACACCGACGGAGAGTTCCCGGCGGCGATCGAGAACTTCTGACCCGTATATCCCTTGGCAAACGCCCAGACGCGAATGGTACCATTATCGAACGATACCGATGCTTTTGCATTCGGAATCAACTGCATGGTTGCATTCCGGATCGAGAGATCAACGATGTGCGGGCCGGCCTTGTAGGGCCGCGCGGAAACGGCCGGCGCGATCAGCAGCAGGACAATCGCGAGGACAACGAAACAGTTTCTGCGCAATGACATCATGGATCAATTATGCCCATAAATCTCCTGATTGACAAGTCCTCTGCATGGGAGAATTTGCACTGGTATCTGTTTCGTCAGGCTCAGGATGAACGGGAAAAGGCTCTGCACAAGTGTTCTGGAGTCCTGCAGAATGAAAGCCAAGCGTTCGCCCTGAGCCTGTCGAAGGGCGAATGAGGAACCATCGGCAGTGAAGGTTATTCATCGTTTTCGAGGATGCGTTCGACGACAAAGGGCCGAACCAGTTTCTCGGCGCCGGTCTTTTTGTCTTTGCGCATCCGCCCGTCCTCGATCAGGGCTTTGATCCGTATCGGGTCGATCGTTGCCGGATCGTAGAGAATGCGGGCGCGGTGCTCCGCGACGAACGCATCGAAGGAAAGGATCCCCGCATCCTGCTCGATGATCCATGAGAACGTCAGCGCGGTACCCCGGCACCGAAGCCCGGTCACGATCATGTCGACGGAAGCCGCATTCGCGGTTTTCCCGTAATTTGCGTAGGTTTTCGAGACGGTCGGCATCGGGATGTTCCACGCCGTCAGAATGCCCGCAAGCATCATCAGCGCGACGATCGCCGGAAGGAATTTCCGCGACAGGCCGAACCGCTTCCTGCAGGAAGGTTCAGAGCCTTCCGACGGGGGGGAGGGCGCGGCATACCCGAGCTTCATGGCGATCGCCCGGTGGGGGCACGCGTCGATGCAGACGGCGCAGGAGGTGCACTCGGTCGACCAGACGCGCCGAACCTCGTGAACGGGTATCTGCTGGGGGCAGGCGCGGCCGCAGTCGCCGCAGTTCGTGCACCGGTCGGGGTTGATCGTCGGTGCCACCGGCGAAGCGAGGCGAAACAACCCGAGCGTCGTTCCGAGCGGGCAGATCAGGCGGCACCAGAAGAACGGCAGGGCGAGGGCCGCGCCGCCGAGACCGATCATGAGCCATTTCGACCACCACGCGACCTCGTGCTCCTGGCCGGACATCACGACGTAATACGGGCAGAACGGCCGCAGGACCAGGTCGGCATACGACATCGTCGCCCAGAGAATGAGCAGCAGAACGGGGTACCTCGCCAGACCGAGAAACCGGCCGGCGCCCTGCCAGACGGTGTCGCGCCTGATGCCGAGAACCTTGCCGGCGCGGGCGAGAAGCTCGTGGAGAGCGCCGATCGGGCAGACCCAGGAACAGAAGGCGCGGCCGGCGATGAGCGTTCCTATCGTGACAGCTATAAATAAAATCAGGTTCAGGCCCGAGACGGCGCAGAGGAATGCGTTGTTCTTCACATAGAACGCGAGGCTTTCGATGCCGCCGCCGGGACACCAGGATTCGATCGTCGCCTTGGTGTAACCGCGCAGGTTGCGCGCAGTCAGAACAATCGCCGCGAAGACAAATAGCAATTGATAGACACGCCTGGTTTTCTGCATGGCGTCAGGTTTTTACATTCGCCACAATGCGGGGGTGGGCCGGGTTTCAAACCCGCCCTGAGGCGAACACCGCACGTATATTCTCCCGAATATCATCCGTTAAAAAATCCATTTGAACAGGTTGTAGATGTCCATGACGGCGCGTTCCCTGAAGGTGTCTCGCCAGGCTTCGAGGTCGGCGGGGGTGACCTTGCGGGCGCGGGCGAGGTCGCGGCGCAGGACGATCTCGAAGGCGCGGGCGACGCGGCGGTCTTCGAGCGAGAGCACGTCTTCAGAGTCGCAGGCGTGGCTGCGCGAGTTGACGTTGTAGGCGCCGACCGTCGCGGCCTTGCCGTCGAACCAGCTGACCTTCGAATGAAGCGTCTGGGCGCCGCGCCATTCGTAGATCTCGGCGCCGGCCTTCATCACGTCTTCGTAGTTCGCGCGGCCCGCGATGCCGGCCTGCGGGTGATTGTTGCTTTCGACGGAGTTGGTGAGAATCTTCACCTTCACGCCCCGCCGGCACGTGGCGACGATCGCGTTCTTCAGCGCCGGGGTCGGGATGAAATAAGCGCTCTCGAAGATGACTTCCCGCGTCGAGCCGTTCATATACTCGATGAACAGGTCGAGAATGTCGTCGTCGTCAGACCTCGTCGGAAACGTCTTGAGGAAACGCACGCGAACGTTCTCGAAGACAGGCGGCTCGTCGAAGTAGATCGGAAGCGGACCGGGAATGAGCTGGGCGCGGTTGGGAAGGATCGGCAGTTTCTCCTCCTTGTCCTTCACCTCGGCGATCTTCGGAGCTCCGGTTTCGGCGCGCTCGTCGATGACCAGCCGCTCCCAGTTGTTCTCGAACAGTTCACAGATTTCGTCGACGACCGGTCCGGTCACCATGACGTCGGTATCGCGCCAGCCGTATTCCTCGATTTCGCCTTTTGCGTATTCCGAGGCCATGTTCATGCCGCCGACGATCGCAACGCCCTCATCGACGATCAGCATCTTCTGGTGCGACCGATAGTTCGCTTTCAGGGTGTTTCGCAGAAGCGGGTTGTTGATCAGCACCTGGACGCCGCCGTTCTGCATCCGCCGGATGATGCCCTTGCGCCGGGGAAACGCGAACGCATCATCGACGATGACGCGCACGTCGACACCGTTCTTCACGCGTTCGATCAGCAGGTCGGCCATCTTGTTCCCGATCTCGTCGTCGTTCCAGAGCAGGGTCTGGATGCAGATATCGGACTTCGCGGCGGCGACAAGCTCGAACCGCTTCGCGAAGCTCGAACGGCCGTTCACGAGCATCGTGACCGTGTTCGCGGGAATTAGCCTCGACGCGGTCTTCTCGTCGATCGAGCCTTTCTCGAACGTGTCGGCGACGACGGTATCATACTCGTCGAGCAGTTTGCGAAGCCGGACGCCCTCGATGCGCCGGCCGGCGTTCGCGACGAGCCATTTCGTCCAGCGGGCGCCCTTCACGGGAAACGCGAGCCAGGAGGTCTTCGCCGTCGCCTGCCAGGCGGCGATCGTGGCAATCCGCTTCGTTTCGAAGGTTTTCCGCTGGGTTTCGATCTTCGATTCGAGGGTGTACTGCTTCATTCGTGCGAGGGCCTGGCGGCGGATCTCCGGGGTGCGGGTCGACGCGGCAAGGTCGGCCAGCGGCTTTTTCGCGGCTTCGGCGGAGCCGGTGCTCTCCATCAGGAGTTCGGCGAGTTCCCAGGTGGCGTCGACTTTCAGTTGGGGCTCGAACACGCCGGAAATGAACTTCTTCAGCTGCTCGACGAGCCCCGTCGGATTCGATTTCCGTTCGGGCCCGTACATCTTCACCAGCAGGTTCTCGAACGCCTGCCGCTCGGCCGTCAGCCGCCTCGGCGCCGATGCGGAGACGGTATCCGTCTGATCGACGGCATCGGCATCCTGAGTGGTTTCGAGAGCGGGTTCGGGCTCGATAACCGATGGAAGGGGGGATGACGTCGTCGTGACCGAACCGCCACGGACGGCTTTTTCATACGCGGCCTGCGCCGTCTTCAGTTCCGCAGCAAGCCTTTCGATGCGGTCCTGGGATGCTTTCTGACGAACAGCTTCGGTGTATTCGGCGTAGATCGCGACGTACCGCGCATGGGCTGCGACCAGGTCATTCTCGGCGGCAACGGACATGGAGGGCGCATACAGGGTGCCCATCGTGAAGAGGCCGGCCGCGAGCAGAAGACCGAGGCCCGTCCGGGATCTGTTTCGATCGAAGAAGCCAGTCGTCACGGGAACACCTCCGTTTGCGTTTCAGGGCAAAACACGCAGTGAAAACATCTCAATATGACGATTATACGGATGGTACAGAATTCCGCAAATCGAGACAACCAAACTCAGCAATTCTCAGTGAGCGGTCTGGTACGGTTTTCCGAAGGGTTTTCGTCGGGA
>DAOSOK010000068.1 GCA_035373905.1 Candidatus Ozemobacteraceae bacterium
GTCCTCCCAAGAGGACTTGGGCCTTCCTGTGGTCGCGTTGTTCGTACACTCCTGTCGGACTGCTCCTTGGACTGGCATTCTGGACCGGGCCGTCGGCTTTTGCTGTAGGCGAGCCGGTGCCGCCGCTGCCGTTCGAGCCGGTCGACTGGGGAGAGTCCGTCACCAGCCGGGATGCGGCGGTGAGGTCGGCGCGGCCGGACAGGCCGGATGACCCGTTCCTCCCGAAACAGTATTGGCTCGAGAATGTCGGTCAGGCTGACGACAAGGGGCGAACTGGGTTTCCCGGGTGCGATCTGAGAGCATTCGAAGCCTGGAAGCAGTACAAGCCGAAACAGGAGATCGTTCTTGCGATCATCGATTCGGGGCTCGACCTGACCCACGAAGATATCGATCCTTCCTGCCTCTGGACCAACCCCGGCGAGTCAGGCACCGATGCCGAGGGTCGTGACAAGGCATCGAACGGCGTTGATGACGACGGGAATGGGTATATCGACGACGTTCACGGCTGGAACTTCATGAGAAACTCCCCCGACGTACAGGAGGATCAATATCACGGCACGCACGTCGGCGGACTGCTCGTCGCCCGTTCAGACAACGGAACAGGCATCGCGGGGGCGTATCCCGGCCTCAAGGTCATGCTGGTGAAGGTGTTCGGGCTGGGCAACTACTTGTCGTCTGAGAAATTCGCCGAGGCGATCAGATACGCCGCGAACAACGGCGCGAAGGTCCTTTCCAACAGCTACGGCACGCCGTCGTATACGCAGGCCATGCACGATGCGGTGCGCCACTGCCTGTCGAAGGGCGCCCTGTTCGTCTGCGCATCCGGCAATTCTCGCAAGAACATGGATCTCGAGGACGACCGGGACTACCCATCGTGTTTCGGGGTCGAGAACCAGCTTGTCGTGGGGGCCACGAACAACCGCGATTTCTCGACGTTCAGCAATTACGGTTCGATGGTCGAGATCGCGGCACCGGGCGAAGCCATTTTTTCCCTCATGCCGAAGAGCACGTACCGGTCGTTTTCGGGAACCTCGCAGGCCTGCCCGTTGGTTGCTGGCGCGGCATGCTGGGTCTGGGCCATGAACCCCCAGTTCTCCTGGCGGGACGTCAAGGCGCGGCTTCTCGACAGCGCCGATCAGATCGCCGGTCTCGGGCTCTGGGTTCGGGGAGGCCTGCGGTTGAACCTTGCCAACGCCCTGGCTGGAAAGCCGGGAAAGCGTCTTTCCGTCGAAGATTTCAGCCGTTGGCACGAGGAAACGCGCCTCATCGAGACGACGCACCCCTACAAGAACAACGTTTCGCTCACCTGGGATATCGGAATCCCGGGCGCGAAGAAGATGCGACTGCATGTCGCGCGGCTCGGCATCGAGCATTACAGCGACACGCTCATGATCGAGGACGGCGCGGGCCGCGAACTGCAGTTTTTCAACGATTATCGCACCGACTTCTGGACGGACGTGATCCCGACCGGCACCGCCCGCCTGGTTTTCACCTCGAACGACACCTCCACCGATTACGGTTTCACCATCGACCGCGTCCAGTGGTCTGATTGACTCACGCGTTCGTCATTCCCAGCCCCACAGGCCATCTGGGGCGGAAAGCATCTCGATGCGCCAGGGAAAACGTTGCGCCTTTACACCTTTGCGTACGGCGTCGTGCCTTCGTGGCGTAACAAGTTTCGCGTGAGATTTTCCCTCGTCAAAGAGGCGGAGGCGTGATAGAATTCCACGGTCGCGGGAGGGGCTCCGACCGCGATGTCGTGCATTCATTCCTTTTCTGGAGCAGGTTTGCGAAGGATCATCCGTCGCGATCCGCGCACGACGGTGTTTTTCGATTCCCGCGCCGGTATTCAAGCCACCGGTGTGAATCCGCTGAACAGGACGATCGCAGGTCATGAAACGCAACGAACCGATGCACGAACCTCTGGCCATCATTGGTATGAGTTGTCTGTTCCCCAAGGCGCAGTCTCTGCGCGAGTATTGGGCGAACATCCGCAACAAGGTGGATGCCATCACCGACATTCCCGCCACCCACTGGCGGCCGGAAGACTACTACGACAAGGATCCGAAGAAGCCCGACAGCACGTATTCGAAGCGGGGCGGCTTCGTTCCCACGATTACGTTCGATCCGGTCGAGTTCGGCGTTTCCCCGGCTGCTCTCGAGGCAACCGACGCATCGCAGCTGATGGGCCTCGTGGTGGCTCAGGGCGCGATGATCGACGCGGGATACGGCCCGAATCGGGAGTTCGACCGCAACCGGGTCAGCGTCGTGCTGGGCCTCACCGGCACGCTTCAGCTCGTCATTCCTCTCGGTGCCAGGCTTGGGCACCCGGTCTGGCGCAAGGCGCTCAAAGACGCCGGTGTCGACGACGAGATCGCCAATGAAGTCATGGCGAACATCGGCGAGGCGTACGTTCCGTGGCAGGAAAACTCGTTCCCGGGCCTGCTCGGGAACGTTGCGGCCGGGCGCATCGCAAACCGCCTGAATCTCGGCGGCACGAACTGCATCGTCGATGCCGCATGCGGAAGCTCCCTCGGCGCCGTTCACATGGCCGCGATGGAGCTGCACTCCGGGGCCGCCGACATGGTGATCACGGGCGGCGTCGACATGTTCAACGATATCTTCATGTATATGTGCTTCAGCAAAACCCCGGCGCTCTCGCCGTCGGGCGACGCGAAGCCGTTCAGCACCGACGCCGACGGCACGACTCTCGGCGAGGGCGTCGGCATGGTGATTCTCAAGCGTCTCGACAAAGCGAAAGCCGACGGCGACAAGATCTACGCCCTCATCCGGGGCGTCGGCACGTCGAGCGACGGGCGCGGCAAATCGATCTACGCGCCGAGCGACGCCGGCCAAGAGAAGGCTCTGCGGCGCGCTTACGAGAATGCGGGCTTCGGCCCCGAGACGGTCGGCCTCGTCGAGGCCCACGGCACCGGTACCAAGGTCGGCGATGAGGTGGAACTGAAGGCTCTCAGGCGGGTGTACGGCGACGCCGTCGACGGCCGCCCTCGGTGCGGGGTCGGCTCGGTCAAGTCGATGATCGGGCACACCAAGGCTGCCGCCGGGTCGGCCGGCCTCATCAAGGCCGCGATGGCTTTGTATCACAAGACTCTTCCGCCCACGATCAAAGTCAAAGAGCCGGCAGCGATTTTCAAAGATGCAAAATGCCCGTTCTATCTGCTTCTCGAGAAACGGCCCTGGTTCGCCGCGCCGGATTATCCGCGCCGGGCGGCGATCAGCGCGCTCGGGTTCGGCGGCAGCAACTACCACGTCGTACTCGAGGAATACGACCAGACGAAACGCGAGATCGACTGGGACGGCCGCGCCGAGATCGTCGCGTTGTCAGGCGGCACGCCCGCGGCCGTCAGAACCGCCCTTGCCCCCTTCAAGGCGCCGCTGGATTCCGCCGAGCTGCGGAAACTCGCTGCGCAGTCACGGCGCGATTTTCAGGCCGCCCATGCATGCAGGCTCGTGTTCGTCGTCGAAGCGGAGAAGACCGATATAGCGGCCCTCGCCGCAGCCGCCGACGCGAAACTTTCCGCTACACCGCTTCCCGAACGGTTTGCGCTGCCTGACGGCGCATGGTATGAGACGGGAACCAGCGTTGCCCCCCTCGGCGTCGTGTTTCCGGGCCAGGGTGCCCAGTATGTCGATATGGGCCGCGACCTGTGCTGCCTGGTTCCCGAAACGTTCGGCGCGGTCGCGAAGGCCGATGTGACGCTCGGCGAGCTAACCGGCGGGAAACGTCTCGGCGAGCTGGTCTACCCGCCCGCCGCCTACGACGAGGATGCGAAAAAAGCTCAGGAAGACGCGCTGCGCGACACGCGCGTCGCCCAGCCTGCAATCGGCGCCGTCTCGATCGGCTCGTTCCGGGCCCTCGAGAAGTTCGGCCTCAAGCCGGCAGGCCTGATCGGCCACTCGTTCGGCGAACTGACGGCCCTGTGCGCCGCCGGCACGTATGACGAGGAGACCCTGTTCCGGCTGGCCCGCACGCGCGGCGAACTGATGGCGGCCGGCGCGGGCGACCGCGGCGGCATGATCGCCGTCTCGCTCTCGGCCGCCGATGCGGCGGAGGTGATCGCCGGGGAGAAGCTCAGCCTGATCATCGCCAACGAAAACGCTCCGACCCAGATGGTTCTGAGCGGCTCGACGGACGAGATCCGGCGCGCCGCCGAGATCTTCAAGGCCCGCAAGGTCCGGGCGACCGTGCTCCAGGTCGCCGGTGCCTTCCACAGCACGTTCGTGGCGGACGCCGCCGTCCCGTTCAGGGCAGCGGTTGCCGGGGCCTCACTCAAAGCGCCGTCGATTCCGGTTTACGCGAACACGACGGGCACGCCTTACCCCGCCGATGTTGCGGCGATCACCGACCTGCTCGGAAACCAGCTCGCGAATCCGGTCAGATTCATCGCCGGCGTCGAAGCCATGTATGCAGCAGGAATCCGCACGTTCGTCGAAGTCGGCCCCGGAGCGAAGATGAGCGGCCTCGTCAAGTCGATTCTCGGCGATCGTCCGTTCACCTCGATCGGTCTCGACGCAAGCGCGGGCAAGCGGCCCGGCAGCGTCGACCTGGCCCGCACCATCGCGATATGCGCCGCCCTCGGTTATCCGGTTCGGCTGACCCTCTGGGAAAACGGCGAGGAGACCCTCGCCCAAGCCGCCTCCGCGAAGAAGCCCCTCATGGCCGTTCAGCTGTGCGGAGCGAACTATCGGACTCCCCGGCCGCCCCGCGTGAAGAAGCAGTTCCCGGCAAGGCCGGTTGCCGCCCCTGTCGCGTCCCCCCAGCCGGCCCGCCCCAACCCCGTGGAGGCGAATTCCACCCCCGTCCAGGCGCCGGCCGCCATGCCTGCCCCTCAGATACCGTCGCCCCAGACGCCGGCCCGTGCCGCGTTCGAACAGGCGACACCGCGCACGACCGTCGCCGTACCCGGCGCCGCGCGCGACACGATCGCCGCCTTGCAGCAACTGCAGATACAAACGGCAGAACTTCACCGGAAGTTCCTCGAAGGCCAGGAACAGGCGCAGAAAACGCTTCAGCGGCTTCTCGAAATGCAGGCCGGGGGCATGGCCGCCAAGGTGCCGCCGTCGATGACGGCCCCGGTATCCGCTCCTCCGGTCTTCGTTGCGACGACGCCCAGTCCCGCTCCAGCCCATCAGCCCGCGCCCGCAGCCGTGAGCCTGCCCACGCCCGACGCGGCGCCCGGCGTTTCAGCTCCGAGCAAGACAGCGGTTCCGGCCCCGGCGCCCCGCGGCGCAGCGCCCTCCGCTGATATTGCATCTTCTCTCCTTCAGATCGTGAGCGAGAAGACCGGTTACCCGGCCGAGATGCTCAATATCGATATGGATATGGAATCGGATCTGGGCATCGACTCGATCAAGCGCGTCGAGATCATGTCCGGCGTCCAGGAGAAGCTGCCGGGCGCCCCGGTCATCCAGCCCGACCAGCTTGGCAAGCTCCGCACCCTGCGCCAGATCATCGAGTTCATCGGAGCCCAGCCGGCGGCTGCGTCCCGCGCCGCTGCGACCTCTCAGCATCCCGCCCCCACGAAAGCCCAGTCTCGCCCATCCGGCGATATATCGAATGTTATATTGCAGATCGTGAGCGAGAAGACCGGCTATCCGGCCGAAATGCTCAACCTCGACATGGACATGGAGTCGGACCTCGGCATCGACTCGATCAAGCGCGTTGAGATCATGTCCGGCGTCCAGGAGAAGCTGCCGGGCGCCCCGGTCATCCAGCCCGACCAGCTCGGCAAGCTCCGCACCCTGCGCCAGATCATCGAGTTCATCGGCGTCCAGCCCGCGGGCGGCTCTTCGGCTGTAACACAGGCTGCGGCCACCGCGCCGAAGGCGGCACCGGCGGACGATGCAGTTCCCGTCATTCTGCAGATCGTGAGCGAGAAGACCGGCTACCCGGCCGAGATGCTGAACCTCGACATGGACATGGAGTCCGACCTCGGCATCGACTCGATCAAGCGCGTCGAGATCATGTCCGGCGTCCAGGAGAAGCTGCCGGGCGCCCCGGTCATCCAGCCCGACCAGCTCGGCAAGCTCCGCACCCTGCGCCAGATCATCGAGTTCATCGGCGTCCAGCCCGCGGGCGGCTCTTCGGCTGTAACACAGGCTGCGGCCACCGCGCCGAAGGCGGCACCGGCGGACGATGCAGTTCCCGTCATTCTGCAGATCGTGAGCGAGAAGACCGGCTACCCGGCCGAGATGCTGAACCTCGACATGGACATGGAGTCCGACCTCGGCATCGACTCGATCAAGCGCGTCGAGATCATGTCCGGCGTCCAGGAAAAGCTGCCCGCCGCGCCGGTCATCCAGCCCGACCAGCTCGGGAAACTCCGGACGCTGCGTCAGATCATCGAGTTCATCGGCGCTCAGCCTGCCGGGTTTGCTCCGGCGGCATTCGTCGCGGCACCAGCCCGAGCGACCACGCCGACCGCCTCGGCAAATACTATTGTTCAAGTTATTCTTCAAATCGTGAGCGAGAAGACCGGATATCCGGCCGAGATGCTGAACCTCGACATGGACATGGAGTCCGACCTCGGCATCGACTCGATCAAGCGCGTCGAGATCATGTCCGGCGTCCAGGAAAAGCTGCCCGACGCGCCCGTCGTCCAGCCCGATCAGCTCGGGAAACTCCGTTCCCTGCGCCAGATCATCGAGTTCATCGGCGCTCAGCCTGCCGGCGCCGCGCCGGCGGCATCCGTCGCGGCGCCGGCCCGAGCGACCACGCCGGCCGCCGCCTCGGCAAATACTATTGTTGAAGTTATTCTTCAAACCGTGAGCGAGAAGACCGGATATCCGGCCGAGATGCTGAACCTCGACATGGACATGGAGTCCGACCTCGGCATCGACTCGATCAAGCGCGTCGAGATCATGTCCGGCGTCCAGGAAAAGCTGCCCGACGCGCCCGTCGTCCAGCCCGACCAGCTCGGGAAACTCCGCTCCCTGCGCCAGATCATCGAGTTCATCGGAGGTTCACCCGCATCAGAACCGGCCGTTCCGTCACAGACCGCCGTTCAGGAAACCGCGCGCTCCGCCGAAGCGACGTCCGTTGCCGCCGCTTCCCTCGTCGCCGCTTCCGAGGTGCTGCATCGCACCGTCGTCGAGGCGGTCGCGCAGGCTCCGGACGCGACCAGGCAGCCGGTTCGCCTTGCTCCCGGCAGCACCGTTCTGATCACGGACGACGGCACCCCGCTCACGAGACTCATCGCCGTCCAGTTGGCGGCCCGAGGGGTGAAACCGGAAGTCATCCCTTCCGATGTCCCGTTGAATCCGGCGACCACAACGAACGTGTCCGGGCTCATCATCACCGCTCCCCTTCCGCACATGCCGGAAAACGGGCAATGGCCGGAAGCGTCCGAGGTCTTCGCCAAGCGCGCCTTCTTCCTCGCCCAGGCGGCAGGAACGTCGCTGCAGACGATGGCCGGGAAGGGCGACGCGCTGTTCGCGACCGTTTCCCGCATGGACGGAGCGTTCGGTCTGATCAATCCCGACGCCCATGTCGATCCGATCCAGGGCGCTCTCGCCGGTCTCGTGAAAACGGCGGCCCGCGAGTGGACCGGGGTCGCGGCGAAGGCCGTCGATCTCGACAAGGCCCTTCCTGCCGATGAGGCGACGGCGAAACTGCTCGTCGACGAACTGTTCGTGCGCGGCCCGATCGAGTCGGGCATAACGAGCGAGGCCAGGTATGTTCTCGTCGAAACGGACGAAACGATCAACCTGAAGTCCGACGCACAGCCTGTCTGGAAGGCGGATGACATCGTCGTCGTCACGGGCGGAGCTCGAGGCGTGACCGCCTCCGTCGCTGTCGAAATCGCGAAAGCAGGCCGGCCGACGATGGTTCTGTTGGGGAGAAGCCCCGAACCGCAGGCGGAACCAGCCTGGCTGACCGGCATCACCGCCGATTCGGACATCAAGCGCGCGCTCATGATGCATGCCGAAGGCCGCAAGCTGACGCCGAAAGAACTCGAAAAGCAGTATCAGCACGTCATCGCCAACCGTGAGATCATGCATACCCTGAACGCCATCAAAGCGGCGGGCGCACGGTATATCTACCGCTCCGTCGATATCCGCAAGCCTGACGCCGTAGCTCTGTGCATCGCGGAGATTCAGCGCACGGCAGGGCGGATCACAGGCCTGGTTCACGGCGCGGGCGTTCTGCGCGACCGCAGGATCGCCGAAAAAACCCGCGACCAGTTCGACGACGTGTTCGACACGAAGGTCGTGGGACTGCGCAACGTGCTGACCGGTCTTTCCGGCGAGCAGTTGAAGGGGCTCGTTCTGTTCTCGTCCGTCACCGGTCGGTACGGCCGCGTCGGCCAGGTCGATTACGCGATGGCGAACGAAGCTCTGAACAAGATCGCCCAGCAGTGGTCGCAGCTCCATCCCGAGTGCCGCACCGTCTCGATCAACTGGGGGCCCTGGGACGGCGGCATGGTGAACGACGGCCTGCGCAAGCTGTTCCTCGAGGAGGGCGTCGGCCTGATTCCGCTCGAGGCGGGCGCGAAGCATCTCGTGGCCGAGCTGTCGAACGGCGCCGAGAACCAGATCGAGGTCGTGATCATCGGCAGGGCCGGCCTTCCGGAGGCGACCCCCCAGGCCCATTCGCTTCGCCAGACGACTGCGGTGGCGGTTTCACCCGCACCTTCCGCCGGCGTGGTTCCGGCCGTGACGCAGTCGACAGTCGAGGTCCGGTTCGCGACGACGCAGAGCGGCAAACGTCTGAACGCGGTGGCGCCAGCCGCCGCCGCGACGATCGCACCGACCGAATCGAAGCCCGCAACGGCCGACCTGGCCGGTACGCCGTCGACCCCGACCTCGACCGATGCGCCTGCGGCTCTCCGGAAAAAGTTCATCCCCGCGTTCGAGCGGGTCGTCTCCCTTGACAAGGACAGGTTCCTGACGTCCCACATTCTCAACGGCGAGCCGGTCCTTCCGATGGCCGTCATCACCGAGTGGCTCGCGCACGGCGCCCTGCACGAAAACCCCGGCTTCCTGTTCCACGGCTTCGACGACCTGCGGGTCCTGAAGGGGTTCGTCCTGCATGGTGCGGCCCCCCAGACGCTCCGGGTGCATGTCACGAAGGTCCGCGGTCTGGAGGAATATCCCAAAGTCTCGGCGGAGCTGCGCTCGGGAAGTCACGGCAAGGAAATCGTCCACGCGCGCGCCGAGATCGTCCTCGCCGAGAAGCTCCCCGCCGCTCCGGATGTGTCGCTGGCGCCGGATCTGTCCGCCAGGTATCCGATCGGCGTCAGCGATATATATCGAACTGAATTATTTCACGGCCGCATGCTCGAAGGAATCACGGAGGTCGAGGGCTGGTCGCCGAACGGCATCGCCTGCCGCGCCGCATCCGCCCCGCCGCCCGAGCAGTGGATCAGTTCGCCGCCCCGGCCCGCATGGCTGACCGACCCGCTCGTCCTGGACTCGGCGTATCAATTGATGATCCTCTGGACGCGCCGCGTCGCGGGAGCCCCGTCGCTGCCGAATTTCGCGGGAGGATACCGTCAGTATCGTTCGGCCTTCCCGACCGACGGCGTTCGCATCGTCGCCTCGGCCGTGATGTCGGGCACTCTGCTGGCGAAGGCGTCGATCGAGTTCATCGCCGGTGACGGCAGGCTCGTCGCCCGCATGGACGGCTACGAATGCGCCGTCATTCCGACGCTCGAGGACGCGTTCAGACGCAGGGTCCTGGAAGGTGCGGTCCATGCCTGATCAGGACCGGTCCGGTTCCAGCAGCATGGCTGTCGCCGTCGTCGGCGTCGGCGGCATCTTTCCCGGAAGCCGCGATCTCGACCAGTTCTGGGAACTGATACGCTCGGGGAAAAGCGCCGTCCGCGAAATCCCCGACGCGCGCTGGCCAAAGCCGGCTGCAGCGTATCACGATCCCGTCTACGGAAAGCCGGACCGGACGCCTTCCACACGGGCCTGTCTCCTCGATGCGGATGCCATTCCGCTCGAGATTCCGGGACTCCCCGTTTCCCGTCAGGACCTCGAACGGCTCGACCCGCTGTTCGCGCTCACCCTCGCCGCCGGCGCAGCCGCCTGGCGGTCGGCGAAAAGCGAATGGATCGATCCGGCGCGGGTTCCCGTCATCATCGCCAACATCGTTCTTCCGACCGACACGGCGAGCGAACTGACGAGCCGCATCTACGGCCGGGGACTCGAAGCCGCCGCGAGCGGCAGCAAAGCCGGGTTCGCCGGTCTTCCCGAGGCGGCGATCGAGGCGGGTCTGAGTTCGCTGAACCGGCATGCCGCCGGTCTCCCGGCCGGTTTGCTCGCCCGGGCGCTTGGGCTGGGCGGCGGGGCGGTCACCCTCGACGCCGCATGCGCCTCCTCACTGTACGCGATCAAGCTGGCGTGCGAGGAGCTTCGCTCCGGCCGCGCCGACGCGGTGCTGACCGGCGGCGTTTCGCGCCCGTCCTGCCAGTTCACCCAAATGGGGTTCAGCCAGCTGCGGGCCGTATCACCGAGCGGCATCTGCCGCCCGTTCGACGCGTCGGCGGACGGGCTCGTCGTCGGCGAGGGCGCCGGTCTCTTCGTCCTCAAGCGGCTCGACGACGCCATCGCGCAGGGCGACCAGATCCACGGCGTCATCCGGGGCATCGGCCTTGCGAACGACATCGGCGGCAGTCTCGTGGCCCCCGATACGGAAGGCCAGCTGCGGGCGATGCGCGCGGCCTATCTCGAAGCCGGCTGGCAGCCGGACGAGGTCGATCTGATCGAGTGCCACGGCACCGGCACGCCGACGGGCGACCGGGTC
Organism: Candidatus Ozemobacteraceae bacterium; assembly: GCA_035373905.1. Lineage (NCBI taxonomy): Bacteria > Candidatus Rifleibacteriota > Candidatus Ozemibacteria > Candidatus Ozemibacteraceae > Candidatus Ozemibacteraceae bacterium. The sequence continues at coordinate 10,772 of DAOSOK010000068.1, forward strand.
GAGTTCAAGAGTCTCGAAGCTCTCTGGCAGGGCCTGAGCGGCCCGACCGGCCGGTGCGTCATCGGATCGGTCAAGTCGAACGTCGGCCACCTGCTGACCGGAGCGGGCGCGGCCGGCATGATGAAGGTGCTGCTTGCACTCCGTCACGGGCAGTTGCCGCCGACCGCCGGTTTCACCAGGTCGACACCTGAATGGGGCATGGAGCGAAGCCCGTTCAGGGTCGAAACCGCCGCGCGGGCGTGGGACCGGCGCGCTCCCGGGAAACCGCGCCGCGCTGCCGTCAGCGCGTTCGGGTTCGGCGGAATCGACGCCCACGTCCTCGTCGAGGAGTGGATTCCAGACGCATATACACCTTCGGCTATCGAATCTTCGTTCATCGGTCCCGAACCGGTCGCCATCGTCGGCATCGACGCGCATTTCGGCCCCCTCGAAGGGAAGCGGGCGTTCCAGGAGGCGGCGTTCGCCGGGAAACCGGCCGCCCGGCCCCGACCGGCGGGCAGGCACCCGTTCGAAAGCGGCGATGCACGCTGGAAGAACGGCGCCTACCTCAACGACCGAAGGATCGGGATGGGCCGTTTTCGCATCTCGCCGAAGGAGCTTCCCGAGATCCTGCCGCAGCAGCTCGTCATGCTCGAAACCGTCGATGGCGCCCTCGCCGACGCCCTCGGTTCGAAAACCGAGCCCGTGCGGTGGGGGGTGTTCACGGGCATCGGCCTCGATTACAACAGTACGAATTTCGCGTTACGGTGGCGTCTCGAACCCGACGCGCAGGACTGGGCCGCGCGGCCCGACGCCGACCGTCTGGAAGAGATCCGCGACGCCGCCTCCCCGGCGCTGAACGCCGAGCGAACGGTCGGCGCCCTCGGCGGAATCGTCGCGAGCCGGGTCGCCCGGGAGTTTCACGTCGGCGGCCCGTCGCACACCTTCTCGAGCGAGGAAAACTCCGGCCTTCGCGCGCTCGAGGCCGGTCGTCGCGCCCTTCAGCGCGGCGATATAGATCTAGCTATAGCAGGCGCGGTCGATCTCGCCGGCGATCTCCGCCACCTCTGGGCCGTCGACCGCCACAGGCCCTACGGAAAGAACGGCGCGTCGGTGCCGTTCGATGCGTCGTCCGACGGTCCAATGCCCGGCGAGGGCGCCGTCGCGCTCGTCCTCAAGCGGCTTTCGGATGCCCGTCGCGACGGCGACCGTGTTTACGCCATCGTCCGGGGGTTCGGCACGGCGTCTTCGACGGATCCCGACTTTTCGACCGGCCGGCCCGACGGCAAAGCCGCCCGTCAGGCACTCGAGCGGGCCTACGGCGACGCAGGTGTCTCCCCGTCTGCCATCAGCCTCCTCGAGGTGAACGCGTGCGGCAATCCTGCCGAAGATCAGCTCGAAGCGGCCGTCCTGGCGGAATTTTTCCGTCCTCCCGCCGCGTCCCAACCGGCGGCGTTCGACGCGGCCGGCCCGCGCTGCGCGCTCGCCGGCTTGAAAGCGGTCATCGGCCATACGGGCTGCGCGGCCGGACTAGCCTCGGTCGCCCGGGCGGCGCTCTGCCTGTATCATTCGATGCTCCCCGCCATGCCGGGGCTCAACGTGCCCTGCGCCGAGCTGGCCCCCGCATCGGATCACTTCTTTACGCCACACCGGGCGCAGTTCTGGCAGCACAACCGCGAGGACGGCCCCCGGTATGCCGGCGTCAACAGTTTCTCGAGCGATGGCACCGTCGCCCACGTCGTCCTCGAAGCCGCGGAACCCGCCGAGAACGTTCATCCCTCCGTGGTCTCGGCGATGAATGCCGAACGGCGATTCCCGCTCGGAACGCTTTCCGAAGCGGTTTTTCCCCTTTCCGCCGGCGCCCCGGAGGCGATGGCGGCGGAGATCGCGAAACTCGAGACGCTGGCGCGCACCGCGGGAAAAACGTCTTCCGCCGTTCCGGTGTCTGAGATCGCCCGAGCGTGGCTTGCGGCGTCGAGGCCGAAGGACTCCGATAATAATATTTTTTCATCTATTGTATCTGGGTCGATTGATGACCTGCTGCAGAAAACCGGGGCGCTTCGCGAACATCTCCGGCTCGATCCGAAGCGGTCCCTTTCGGGCGGCCCCGTCGTCGGCGACCGCGTGTTCTACGGAGCCAGTCCGCTCGCACGGGAAGGGCACGTCGCGTTCGTCTTTCCCGGCTCGGGCAACCACTACCTCGGCATGGGCCTCGACACGGGCGCGGCCTGGCCGCACTTGCTGCGCGCGCTCGACCGGGAGAACCTGCGTCTGAAGACGCAGTTCGCGACGCGGCTCGTCGCGCCCTGGCGCCTGGCGTGGCCGGATGGCTGGGAGCGGGAAGCCGATGCGGCGCTACTGGCGGACCACAACTCGCTCGTCTTCGGCCACGTCTCATACTGCGCGCTCGTCAGCGACGTCGTGCGGCAGTTCGGCGTCGAGCCGCGCGCCGTGATCGGCTACAGCCTCGGCGAGACGGCCGGCAACTTCGCCACACGCACCTGGCGCGACCGTGACGAAATGGTCGAGCGAATGCGCCGACTGACCCTGTTCACGAAGGACCTCATCGGCCGCTGCGAGGCGGTCCGCGCCTCCTGGGGCTGGAGCGACGACGACCCGCGCGAGGTCGACTGGGTGCTCGGGCTGGTCGACAGGCCGGTCGCCGACGTCGAAGCCCGCATCGCCGACCACCCGCAGGTGTACATCCTGATCGTCAACACGCCCGGCGAGTGCGTGGTCGGCGGCAACCGGCAGGCCCTCGAGGCGTTCGTCAAGAGCCTCGGCTGCGCATTTTTCCCCATCGAAGGCGTCTCCTCGGTCCATTCGCCTGCGGCAAAGCCGGTCGGCGACATCTATCGCAGCCTGCACGTGTATGACTGCACGCCGCCGGATGGCGTCTCGTTCTACAGCAGCGGTTGGGGCCGCAGGTTCACCCCCGAGAAGAACGTCTCGGCCGACTCGATCCTCGCCCAGGCGATCGGCACGATCAACTTTCCGGCCGGCATCGAGGCCGCCTACGCGGACGGCGCGCGCATCTTCCTCGAGATGGGGCCGCGCGCCTCCTGTTCGCGCATGATCGGCCGGATTCTCGGAGATCGCCGCCACCTGGCCCGGTCGGTCTCGATGAGCGGTCACGACGAAACGAGCACGATCCTGCGCGTGCTCGCCGGCCGCCTCGACCTCGATGCCGGCCGCCTGAGCACCA
>DAOSOK010000069.1 GCA_035373905.1 Candidatus Ozemobacteraceae bacterium
CGTGACCTCCGGCGAGATCGATATCCGGCCGTCCTGCGAGCAGATGCTGCGCGACCTGGGCCACCCCGTTGCCGAAGGGAAGCCGGCGTATGACGTCACCTTCGAGAATGTCCAGGCGGGCGAACGCACGTCGCACCTGTTCAGGCTTGCGAATATGCACGGTGCCCTGGTTCTCGGCACGGGCGACCTGAGCGAACTGGCGTTGGGCTGGTGCACCTACGGGGTCGGCGATCACATGTCGCACTACAACGTGAACGCCTCGGTGCCCAAAACGCTCATCCGGCACCTGATCGGCTGGGTCGCGTCATCGGGCGAGTTCGGCACCGATGCGAGCCGTCTCCTGAACGACATCCTCTCGACCGAGATCTCCCCCGAACTCGTCCCTCCCCCGGCCGGTGCCGAAACGAACGACAAACCCCACCAGCGCACCGAAGAGATCATCGGCCCTTACGAACTCCAGGATTTCAATCTCTACTACGTCTCCCGCTTCGGCTTCCCGCCCGCCAAGATCGCCTGGCTCGCCTGGAACGCCTGGCGCGACGCCGCCCAGGGCCTCTGGCCCCCCGGCATCCCCGAAAACGAGCGCCACGCCTATTCCCTCGAAGACATCAGGCACTGGCTCGCCGTCTTCCTCCGTCGCTTTTTCGGCACCTCCCAGTTCAAGCGCAGCTGCGTCCCCAACGGCCCCAAGGTCGGCTCCGGCGGCTCCCTCTCCCCCCGCGGCGACTGGCGCGCCCCCAGCGACAGCTCCCCCGCCCTCTGGCTCGCCCGCCTGCTTCACGATCTCCCGGAAAGCTGAATGTCGGCTGTCCACCTGCATTGGTCTTATTGTGTCCTGAAAAAAACATTCAATGCTTCCGTTCGTGCCGAGCCTGTCGAAGCACGAATGGTCTCACGCCCTTCGACAAGCACAGGGCGAACGGTTGTCCTTCACCATGCAGGATTCAACGTGCAATGGTGAAATCAGAAGACAGAGGCTGAGAAACATGGCACATCCGCTTGCATCCCCTGACGCGAAATATACGTATGCAGATCTTTCTTCATGGCCTGATGACGAGCGCTGGGAGTTGATCGAAGGCAAGGCGTATGCCATGACCACACCGAACCGGTGGCACTCCCTCGTTTCAACCAATCTTGCCCGCATCCTCACCAATCATTTTCACGGCAGCCCTTGTGAGGTTCATATTGGAAATTTCGGAATCAGGTTGCCGAAAGGCCAGGAAAAAGATGAAGAGGTCGATACGGTGGTCATTCCTGATCTCGTCGTCGTCTGCGATCAATCGAAACTCGACGAGCGCGGATGCCGCGGGGCCCCGGAGTTGATCGTCGAAATTCTGTCCCCTTCGACCGCCGCTCACGACCAGCTTCGAAAACTGAATCTGTATGAAAAGCACGGTGTGAAGGAATACTGGATCATTTCACCGGACGGCATCCTGATGTCGTTCACCCTGAAATCCGGAAAGCGCTATGGCCGCCCCGACATCCTTGATCGCACGATGAAACTGAAAAGCCGCCAGTTTCCCGGCCTCGGAGTCGACCTCGACCAGGTCTTCCCCCCCGAGCCGCCAAAAGTCGTGCGGCAAAGTCCGGCGTCGTATGTCGCATCGCCGGCCGCGCAGAAATCACACCGAAAACGCACATGAACATCTGGATCACCGGTTGTAATGGAATGCTGGGCAAGGAATTCGGAGAGGCGGCTTCGCGCGCCGCTCTTCCCTGGATAGGCTCGGATCGCGACGTCGACATCACGAACCCCGACGCTCTTGATCGTTTCGCGACGGAACACCGCCCGACATGGTTGGTCAACTGTGCGGCATACACGGCCGTCGACAAGGCCGAATCCGAGCCCGAGACGGCGCGAAAGCTGAATGCCGACGGCCCGGGCAATCTCGCACGACTTGCGCACCGTCTCGGAATTCCGCTGGTGCATTTCTCGACGGATTATGTGTTCGACGGCTCCGGCAACCGCCCATGGAACGAGGAGGACCGCCCCTCCCCGCTTTCCGTCTACGGACGAACCAAGCTGGAAGGGGAGAAGCGGATCGCCGAATCGACAAACAGGTTCTTTCTGTTCCGCATCAGCTGGCTCTATGGTCGGCACGGGCCGAACTTCGTCCGCACCATGCTTCGCCTGCTTCGCGAAAGAGAGAGCCTTCGCGTCGTTTCCGATCAAACCGGTTCGCCGACCTGGACGCTGCCTCTGGCCGAGAACCTCGTCCGCCTCATCACAAGAAGCGACGACCGATACGGCATCTACCACTACGCCGACGACGGCATCATCTCCTGGCACGAGTTCGCCACGGCCATCCACGACGAAGCCCTTCGGCTGGGCCTGCTCACGAAGCCCATCCCGATCGAACCCATCCCGACCGAAGCCTACCCCCTCCCGGCGGCACGTCCCAGAAATTCGGCGTTCGACAAATCGAAAGTTCGGAATCTGCTTGGCTTCATCGTCCATCCCTGGCGGAACAACCTCGAACGTTTTCTGGAGACGGAACGAACGCCCTCGTAAGGTTTTCACTGCAGTGATTCTTCGCCGCCGTCTTTGCGTGTGACGTTCCGAGGTGTTACCATCCTCGCGGGAATCAAATACACCTTTTCGGGAAAATCGATGCGAACTTTCAAAAACATCCTTGTCACCGGCGGCTGCGGCTTCATCGGATCTAATTTCGTTAGATATATATTTGACAATACTGATTACACTGGCAGGATCGTCAATCTTGACAAGCTCACCTATGCGGGCAACGCAGAAAGTCTCTCCGATATCGCCGCCCGCATCGGGGATCGTTATGTATTCGCCAAGGGCGACATCTGCGACAAAGCACTTGTCAGCGATCTGCTGGAGCGGTTCGATATCGACGGCATCATTCATTTTGCGGCCGAGTCTCACGTCGATCGTTCGATTCTCGGGCCGGGCGAGTTCATCCAGACCAACATCATGGGAACCTTCGTCCTGCTGGAAGCAGCCCGGAAACGCCAGGCAGAAGGTAAATCCATCCACTTCCACCACATCAGCACCGATGAAGTGTTCGGCTCGCTTGGGAGTGAGGGCTTCTTCTTCGAAACGACGCCGTATGCGCCGCGCAGCCCCTACTCGGCGTCGAAAGCCTCTTCCGACCACCTGGTGATGGCCTATCATCACACGTACGGTTTGTCCGTCACCCTGTCGAACTGCTCGAACAATTACGGCCCGTACCAGTTCCCGGAGAAACTGGTTCCCCTCATGATCCTGAACATGCTCGAAAACAAAGCGCTGCCTATTTATGGAGACGGGCTCTACATCAGGGACTGGCTGTATGTGACCGACCACTGCGAAGGCATCTGGACCATTGCGCGCAACGGCAGGCCGGGCGAGACCTACAACATCGGAGGCGAGAACGAGCAGACGAACCTTGCCGTGCTCGATGCCCTCATCCGCGAAGTGGCCGGCCAGGCCGGCCGCTCGTCCGATGCTCTCCATGCGCTGAAGAAGACGGTTCCCGACCGCCCGGGCCACGACCGCCGGTATGCGATCAATTGCGATAAGATCGCGAAAGAACTGGGCTGGAAGCCCCGCACCGGTTTTGAAGACGGCATCCGCAAAACGGTTCGATGGTATCTTGAGAACCCGACGTGGGTTCAGCATGTGAGGTCGGGAGAATACCAGCACTGGGTCGACAGAAACTACGGCGACCGAAAGACACTCGTCTCGGCAAAGGCATAAGAACGATGAAAGGCATCATTCTCGCCGGCGGTTCCGGCACCCGCCTGTATCCGATCACCCGTTGCGTCAGCAAACAATTGTTGCCGGTATACGACAAACCGATGATCTACTACCCGCTCTCGACCCTCATGCTGGCTGGAATCCGGGAAGTCTTGATCATCTCGACTCCGGAAGACCTCCCGCTGTTCCGGCGACTGCTGGGGACGGGCGAAGAGCTCGGCATGGCCTTCTCGTATGCCGAGCAACCGAAACCGGAGGGCCTCGCGCAAGCATTCATCATCGGCCGGGAGTTCATCGCGGGCGAACCGTCGTGCCTGATCCTCGGGGACAATATTTTCCACGGCGCCGGTCTGACAGGCCTGCTCCATGAGGCCGCCCATCTCACCCAGGGCGCGGCCATTTTCGCCTACCCCGTCAAAGACCCCGAACGATACGGCGTTGTGGCGTTCGATCAGCAGGGAAAAGCAACGAGCATCGAAGAAAAGCCGAAACAGCCGAAATCTCCCTATGCAGTTCCCGGCCTGTATTTTTACGACCGCTCCGTCGTCGAGTATGCCTCGACGCTCAAGCCTTCCGCACGCGGCGAACTCGAAATCACCGATCTCAACCGCATCTACCTGAACCAGGGCACCCTCCAGGTGCTGAAGCTTCCCCGCGGCCTGGCCTGGCTCGACACCGGCACGCACGAATCCTTCATGGCCGCCTCGACGTACGTCCAGACCGTCGAAGCCCGCCAGGGCCTGAAGATCGGTTGTCTCGAGGAAATCGCGTTCCGTCAGGGCTTCATCGACGCTTCGCAGCTTTTCAGGCTTGCAGAACCTCTGCTCAACAACGAGTATGGCCAGTATCTCCAACGAGTTGCAAACGGATTGCTATGAAATTCATCGAGACACCGATCGAAGGCCTTTGGATCATCGAACCCCGGGTATTCGAGGACGAGCGCGGCTTCTTCATGGAAACCTATCACCAGGAGCGATTCAAAGCCCACGGCATCGTCGGGGGTTTCGTCCAGCAGAACCATTCCCGCTCGAAACGCGGAGTTCTGCGCGGCCTGCATTACCAGCGAGAACCGTTTTCCCAGGGCAAACTGATCCGCGTCGTCCGTGGCGAGGCCTTCGACGTCGCCGTCGATCTCCGCCCCGGCTCGCCAACCTTCGGAACATGGTTCGGCACGAACCTCTCTTCCGAAAACAAGAAACTCCTCTACATTCCCGCCGGCTTCGCCCACGGTTTCTGCGCCCTCACGGACGACGTCGACTTCACCTACTCCTGCACCAACGTCTACTCCGCCGCCCACGAAACCGGCATCATCTGGAACGACCCCGACCTCGCCATCTCCTGGCCTGTCGCAGATCCGATCGTATCAGCTAAGGATCAGCATCTTCCCACGCTCAAAGCGATGCCCGAGTATAATAGTCATGTTGATATACTATCTTCACGTTCGTAGTGAAACATGAACGCCGAAACGACCTGGAACCATCTTGCGCTCTCGCCGGATGGCGAGCTTGTTTTGCTGCACATCCCAGAAGAACCGCCTCCGGCCGACATGAAACTCATCAGGCGCATCTCCGGAGCGGCAGAACGGGGAAGCGGCTCGTTGCTGTTTCATCTCGGCCTCGTGGAAACGCAGGCACTCCTGCCGCCCTCGCTTGCGTTCTGGCGTGATTTCGGAGCCGCGTTTGTCACCAGGCTGACGCGGCTTGAGAATCTCGAGGACGCCGCGAAAAATCCGCGCATCCCCTTCCCTGCCGACGAAGCCGCCGATCGAATCGACCATGCCCCGCCGTTTCGTGGCGCGGAGTATTTGTCACTGGCGCGGTTGGAAGCGCTCTGGAATCTGATCGGACAGGCTTTCAAGGCCGAGTGCGCTTCATGGAACGGCACCGTTCGAGACTTCATCCATACTCAGAACCCGCTCTGGAACTTGCTCGGAAGGGTCTGTTTTCATCTCGCCGAGCGCCGCGACGATCCCATCCGCCCGTTCGCCTTTCTCGCGACATACACGACCGGCATTTCGGCCCACGGTCGGCCGCGCCACGCCCCGCTTGCCGAGGCTCTCCGCGAATTCGCCGGTGCCGGCAATCAGTCGGAACTGCGCAGGCTTCTCGAGCCCGTCGCCCGGGCCGCGGAAAAAAGCAGCCTCCTCGCAGCGCTCGAGAAATCGAAGAAGATCTTCCACCCTCTCGCCTGGAACGCGAACCAGGCGCTCGCGTTCCTGCGGGACATTCCGACGTTCGAAGAGTCGGGGATTCTGTGCCGGATACCCGACTGGTGGCGTTCCGCGCGCCCTTCGGTGAAAGCCGAGGTCACGATCGGGGAACGTGCGCCCTCCCTGCTCGGAATCGAGGGTCTGCTCTCGTTTTCCGTCGAGGTGTCGTTTGACGGCGAACCGCTCACACAGCAGGAATGGGCACAGATTCGCAACGCACAGGCCTCTCTGGTTCTCCTGCGTGGCAAATGGGTCGAAATAGATTCGGAAAAGCTTCAGCGAGTCCTCGACTACTGGCAGGGCGTGCGCTCGGCCGGCGGTCGGGAGATCTCGTTCCGCGAAGGTCTTCGGCTGATGGCCGGGGCAGATCGAGGCCTCTCCGGCAACCTGCCCGGCGAGATCGCCGACTGGTCCCGCGTCATATCGGGTTCATGGCTGAAAAAAACGCTTGAAGGGCTTCAGAAGCCTGAAATTCTCGCCGCCGTCAGCCCGGGGCCCGAGTTTCACGGCACGCTCCGGCCCTACCAGGAGTTCGGTCTGCGCTGGCTGTGGTTCATGCTCAAACTCGGCCTGGGCCCGTGTCTCGCCGACGATATGGGGCTCGGAAAAACGGTTCAGGTTCTCGCTCTGCTCACCGTGCTGAAGCGAGACGCGGCCGCACCGCGAAAACCCGTTCTGCTGGTCGTTCCGGCCTCTCTGCTCGCGAACTGGGAGGCCGAATTCCGTCGGTTCTGGCCGGACGGCACGCTGCTGATCGCACATCCGTCGGCCGTTTCCGCCAAAACCCTTTCCACGCTGGGCGCGCAGGATCTTTCGGGGATCGACCTCGTCGTGACCACCTACGGCACCCTCATCCGGCAGGCATCGATTCGGGCGATATCGTGGGGCGTCGTGATTCTCGACGAGGCGCAGGCGATCAAGAACCCAGCGACCAGGCAGGCGAAAGCCGTGAAGGAACTGGTCGCCGACGGCCGCATCGTCCTGACCGGCACCCCCGTCGAAAACCGGCTCGCCGACCTGTGGTCGATCTTCGACTTTCTCGATCGCGGCCTGCTCGGCTCTCCGAAAGAGTTCGAAAAATTCGTGAAGACGCTGGGCGCGGCAGGCAGCATGGACTTCGCCCCCCTGCGCCGCCTCGTGCGGCCGTATATCCTCCGGCGGCTGAAAACGGACCCCGGCGTAGCCCCCGACCTTCCGAAAAAGACCGAGATACTTACATACTGCTCACTATCAAAAGAGCAGGTCGTCCTGTATCGGGAAAGCGTGGACGAGCTCGCGAAAAAGATCGCGACGACGGACCCGATGGAGCGGCGCGGCATCATTCTCGCCTTCCTGACGCGCTTCAAGCAGATCTGCAACCATCCGTCGCACTGGCTCGGGGACGGCGGGTATGACCCGGCGCACAGCGGCAAGTTCCAGCGTCTGCGCGAGATCTGCGAGGAAATCGCGTCGCGGGGCGAAAAAGCGCTGGTTTTCACGCAGTTCCGGGAGCTGGTCGACCCTCTCGCCAGCTTCCTGGCCGGCATCTTCGGGAACACGGGGCTCACGCTTCACGGCGAGACGAAGATTCGCGAGCGCGGCGCGATCGTCAAACGATTCCAGGAGGACGCCGGGATCGGCTTCCTCGTTCTGTCGCTGAAAGTCGGCGGGGTGGGCCTGAATCTGACGGCCGCCTCCCACGTGATCCATGTCGACCGCTGGTGGAACCCGGCGGTCGAGGCGCAGGCAACCGATCGCGCCTTCCGGATCGGCCAGCAGCGCCCGGTCATGGTCCACCCGTTCGTCTGCCGAGGCACCCTCGAGGAGCGTATCGCCGACCTGATCGAGCGCAAGAAATCGCTTGCCGAAGGCCTGCTCGGAGGCGACGCGGAGCCTGCCCTGACCGAACTCTCGAACGAAGAGCTCCTGTCACTCGTCCGCCTCGACCTCCGCCATGCCTCAACCGGGCAGGAATAGCTTTCGCGGTGCACAACAGAGTCAGGGCAACGGCATGACGTCCTCGGTGAACGCAACAGATTTCCGTTCGTGCTGAGCCTGTCGAAGCACGATAGCCCCTCCCCCCCTTCGACGGGCTTGAGGCACACTTCGACAGGCTTCGGACGAACGGCCGGGTTTCACTCCGGATGCCGCGACTTCGCTTGAAAAACGCGAACCAGGGTCTGTATCCATCATGAAAGCATGGTAAGATGACAGGAATCTTCTTTTCTGGGAGTGTAGAGCGTGGCTGGTTTTCATGGGTATTATTATTTTCCACAATATATATCCGTCGCTCAGCGAAAAGTCCAGGCCGAAAAAGCGCGAAAAAAGCTTGAAAAGAGCGGCCGGAAGCTCGACCCGGTGACGGTCACCGAAAAGGGCCGCCGCCTGTGCCGCAGCTGGTGGGGAAACGCCTGGACCGAGAACCTCGCCCGCTTCAGCGATTACGACAATCGCCTGCCGCGCGGCCGCTCGTATCTTCGAAACGGCGCCGTCATCGATCTCAAGATAGCCAAGGGGGTGGTCTCGGCCCTCGTTCAAGGGACGCGCCTTTATGATGTATCAATCGATATAAAACCTCTTCAACCCGACGTTTGGAAATCGCTTATCAAGGACTGCTCGGCGAACATCACCTCGCTGGTCGATCTGATGGCCGGCCGGTTCACCGACCCGGTCATGAATCGCCTCATTCGCTCGGGCGACGGCCTGTTCCCGGAGAAGAAGCAAATCTCGTTCACCTGCTCCTGTCCCGATTACGCAGGCATGTGCAAGCACGTCGCCGCCGCAATGATGGGCATAGGAGTGCGGTTCGACGATGACCCGGCGCTGTTTTTCAAGCTTCGCGGGGTCGATCCGCAGGAGATCATCACCGCCATGGCCGGCTCGCTGACCACGCTCGACACCGCGGCCGACGGCGACGACCTGTTCCCTGCCGATTCGACGGATCTCACGGCGATGTTCGACATCGACCTCGAGCCGACGCCCGTCCCGAAGCCCGTTGCAGGGAAGAAGGCGCCCTCCTTGCCGGCCGCGAGCGCCACGAAATCCGTGAAACCGGCGAAGGTCGCGAACGTTGCGAAACCGCAAAAAATCGCCGTTCTGGTGAAAGCGAAGAAAGCGGTGAAAGCGGCGAAACCGCCGAAACCCGCCATGCCCGTGCGAACCGAGAAACCGGCGAAGAACGCAGCAAAAGCGAAACCCGCCGCCCCCCGCACCGCACGCTCCGACGTTTCCAGCCGATTCCAGCCCGGTGTCCTGATGAAATCGGCCGAACTGCGCGCATTCGGGCTGACCCAGGCCGAAATCCGCCGCGCCTTTTTCGACGGCAATCTCGAAGCCGGCCCCGCGCGCGGCGAGTATGTCACCAATCGCAAAAGCCTCGGCTGGCTCCAGGCAACCTGCAAACACTGACACCGTCCAGGCTCCGGGCTCCGTCACCGAGTCCTCGACCCCGGCAAATCGCCCTGGCGCTTGGCAAGACATCGATTTGCGTGTTATCGCGGAGAAAAAATGGCACACCCGGCAACAGATCCCAAAGACTTTTACACCTACGCCGACTACCTGACCTGGCCCGACGACGAGCGCTGGGAGATCATCGACGGTATCGCCTACAATATGTCCCCCTCGCCGACCGTGAATCACCAGGAAGCGTTTGCCGACCTCGTGACGCAGCTTCGCCTGTTTTTGCGGGGCAAGCCCTGTAGGGTGATTCCTGACTGTGACGTCCTGCTTCCCAAAAGTACCGAAGCCGAGGCCGAGATCCGCACTGTCGTCCAGTCTGATCTTTCCGTGGTCTTCTCCCCCGAAAAGATCGAGGGCAAACTCACCCGCGGCGCTCCCGACATGATCATCGAGATCATTTCCCCCAGCTCGGCTTCATACGATCACGTGAAGAAGAAATACATATACGAACGGGCCGGGGTGAGGGAATCCTGGCTCGTCGATACCGAAAGCCGCGCCGTCACCGTCTACATCTTTGATCAGACCACCGGCCGATTCGCTGAAGGCAGTCTGATCGAAGACGCAACGAAGATCCCCGTCGCCACCCTGCCCGGCCTCGAGATCGATTTCGCCACGGTCTTCCCACCACGCCCCCGCTCCCACCGGGAGCCCCCGAAAAGCGACCGTTCCCCACCCGACTGAGTCGCCTGGAAAGAACCCGGCACGGCACTCCTACCGAATACTTCAGGCGAGACGACCCCACGAAGAGCTATCAAATGACCACAGCGCCCGGCTCACAGGCACCTATGCTTCTGGGAATGACCTTCGGCAAGCTGAACGAAGATGCCAGACGGAAAATCGAGGATCAGTTTGCTCACCGCTCCGGCATTCCGCTGAACGTGGATCTCGTTCTTCACGGCTATTCCCGCTCCAGCCCCACGGAGTGCGCGACCTGCCCGAGGTGCGGCAAGCCGACACAGCGCCGGGTCTGCCGGGTGGTGGGATTTGAGAAACAGGGAGAGTCGGTACGGCTGTTCCATCAGGCCTGGTTCTGTACCCCATGCCAAACCGTCGTTTTCGACAAAACAGCGTTCGACGCCGAATCCGCGGCGGACGGCCGCTCCGAGGAGATTTTCGGAATCGAGCTTGCCGAGTATCGCCAGTTCAATTATTTCCAGTCATGGAACGACTTCTGGGCCATTCCCACGGTCGATGAAAAACGACGGACGACCGGCAGACTGCTGTTCCCCGGCATTCGAAGCCCAGAATCGCCCCAGGCGACGCTCGGGGACTTCTCCGGCCTCTCCCTGACCGGACCGCGGCCCGGAATCATCGCGTTGAAGACCCCGGAATTCGCCGACCGCCGGTTTTCCTGCCTGTTCACAGCCTGCCAGAGCCCGACCTGCCCCTGTTTTGAAACGACCTGGACCTGCCTCCCGCTCACCGCCGACGCCAGCGAAAAAATCCCGGGGGCCAGGCTTCTCAAAGTCACCGTCGATCCCAGAAGAAAAAAGGTCACACCTCTGCCCTCCGGGAAAAGAGTCATGGCCGTTACCAAGTCCTTTGCCAAGGCACTCCAAAGAGAGTTGTCCGGCGAGGACTGGAACGTCATCATCGCCAAGCTCATGGGCTGGAAACGACATCTGTACGAAACCATCGACCCGGAAACGGTTGAGGCAGATTTTCCCATCGATATGGTTTCATCGAACAATATGGCCGATATGATCGGCATTTTCCGCGGCTACCCAGGGTTTGCCTTCGACCTCGATGGAACGCCCTGGATGGCAATGGATGGCCATTGCGTCAATCCCGACTGCGTTTGCCGCAACTCGTATCTTCAATTTTTTCCCACCGAGGGAGATTTCACGGAAATCGGCCCCGAGAACCCGCTACTCTGCCTGTATGACCGCGCAACCCGACAGATGACACCGGCCAAACGGCTTGTCCCGGCTGATCCCGGTCTGCTGAGCCGCATCTTCGATGCCCTGCGCGAGGCCTATCCCGACCTCGATGCCAGACTCGACCGAAACGCCGCGCTGCTCAGCCGAATGTTCGCCAAGTGGCTGAAAAAGGTTCCAACGATTCCTGCTGTTGCATCCAGCCTCTCGGGCCGGTCCTACGCGCAGACTTCGCCCGCAACGTCCCAGACGACGACCGAGCCGAGTCGCACGCCCCCGAATATCTCTACCCCTGCGGCAGGTCGAAACGAACCCTGTCCCTGCGGCAGCGGAAAAAAATACAAAAAATGCTGCGGCGCCTGACATCGAGGTCAGCCGTGCCGTTCTTCCTTGTCGTTCCCTTGCTCGCCCTGCCGCTCGGCTAGGTATCGTGCGGGGGATTCGCGTGTGATGTTCGGGCGAGGCGGGAAGACGGTCGTGAAGTCGATCGTCAGCCCGGGAAAGGCGGCAACTTCGAGGCGCAGGTCTTCCCCGGCGAAGATGTCGGCTTTGCCGTAGGTGCCTTCGGGTGATAGGTGATACACCGTGACGATGCGCTCGTCGGGGTGAACCAGCCAGTATTCCTTCACGCCGTGGCGCTCATACAGGCGCCGTTTGACGATGTGATCCTTGCTCGCGGTCGATGGGGAAAGAATCTCGATGACGAAGTCCGGCGCCTTGCGGCCGCCCTTTTCATCGACGCCATCTGGGGCGCAAACCACGGCGATGTCCGGCTGCACGACGTCACGAATCTGATTTTCCGACTCCCCCTCCCGCGCCAGCCGGAAATCGTAGGGGGCCGAAAAAAGATGGCAGGGTTTGTCCAGAAACCAGGCATCGAGTTGACGGAAAAGCCCCCGAAAAACGATCTGATGGGCCGTCGACGGCGCCGGCGTCATGTCGTAGGGCTCGCCGTCGATCAGTTCCCAACGCTCGCCTTCAGGCCAGGTCAGATAATCGGCATACGTATACGTCTGCTCAGGTGATCTCAAAGGATGTGCCACAGGAACTACCTCCAACCACAACATCACCCCTATCGTATCATGACCCTCCAATTTCAGCAATGAGTTGCCGATTTTTATTGATTTTCGGCATCAAGCTGCCGTAAATTGAAGATGATGAAGATTCTGCCGCGAAAGATTGATCTGCATTCACTGCTGGAGAAAAACAGCTTCTTCCTCTTCGGCCCGAGGGCGACGGGAAAGACATGCTGGATCAGGCATTCCTTGCCGCAGGCACGCCTGTTCGATCTTCTCGATTCAGATGTCTACGACCGGTTTCTGAGGCGACCCCGCCAATTGTCCGAAGAGATCGGGGAGCGGGACACGCTGGTTGTCATCGACGAGATTCAGAAACTCCCCCGGCTCCTGGATGAAGTCCATCGCCTGATCGAGGAGCGGGGCATCCGGTTCCTGCTGACGGGCTCGAGCGCCCGGCAACTGAAGCGACAAGGAGCCAATATGCTCTCCGGGCGTGCCTGGCAGGCCGGCTTCTTCCCCCTCGTATCGCCAGAGATCCCGAATTTCGATCTGCTGAGGTTCCTGAATTTCGGTGGCCTGCCTCGCGTGTATCTCTCGACAAACCCGCTGGAGGAGCTGAAAGCCTACGCGCACCTGTACATCCACGAAGAGGTGAAAAACGAGGCTCTGACCAGGAAAATCGAGAATTTCGTCCGTTTTCTCGACGTGATGGCCGCCGCGAACGGCCAGGAGGTGAACTACCAGAGCCTCGCCGGCGATTCCGGCGTTCCGCCCCGAACGATCGAAAACTACGTCGAGATTCTGAAAGACACGCTCATCGGGTTCGAACTGCTCCCCTTTACGGGAACGAGCAAACGCAAAGCCGTCTCCCGTTCGAAGTTTTTCTTCTTCGACCCCGGCGTTGCCAATTTTCTTGCAAAGCGCCTCCCCATCAGCGAGGGGAACCCCGCGTTCGGCACATCCTTTGAACACTGGATCATCCTCGAGATTCGAACCTGCCTCAGCCTCGCACGAATCGATCTTCCGTTGTGTTACTGGAGAACCACGCTCCGGGATGAAGTCGATCTGATCGTCGGCAATGACCTCGCTATCGAGATCAAGTGCACCAGGCAGGTCCAGGACAAACATCTGAAGGGCCTGAGACGCTTGAGGGAAGAAGGAAAAGTCAGAGAATACTGCCTCATCAGCCGCGACCCCGTTGCCCGAACGATCGACGGCATCAGAATTTGGCCGTACGAAGACTTCCTCGCCCGCCTGTGGGCGGGAACCATCTGGAATATCGGCTGACGTTCCACACACCCGA
>DAOSOK010000070.1 GCA_035373905.1 Candidatus Ozemobacteraceae bacterium
TGGTCGCCGGCTTCTTCGGGCGGCATCAGGACATGCGCCAGGGGACCGAGCGGTCCCCAGCGATAGGGGGTCATTGCCTCCCGGCGAGGGAAAAACGCGATGGTATGGATTCCCGCGGCGGCGGCGAGATGCATCGGCCCGGTGGAACCGCCGGCGAATCCGAAGCCCGACGCGAGAAGCGCCGCAAGGTGCGCGGCGTCAGGCGCATCGTCGATCACGGTGAACTCGCCCGGGATGGGGGGGCCGAAGGCTTCGGCCAGGCTTCGCTCGGCCGGGCCCAGGGTGACGACGACCGGCAGTTCGGCGCCGCGGAGCCCCGAAACCAGCTCGACGTACCGGCCCAGCGGCAGGTTGTGTGCCGAACCGCCGTGGCCGGGATGGACGAACACCGGGGGTGTCGTCATGCCAGCGGAGGCAAGACGTCGCGCGGCCCATTCCCTTGTATAGTTATTGATATATAGTTTCGGGAGCGTGCGGGGAGGGGAAAACCCGAGTCCGGTCAGCAGGTCGAGATTGTACTCGGCCTCGTGCTTCTCGTTGCGCGAGCGGTTCTGAACGAGCCGGTGGGTCAGCAGAAACTGCCAGATGTTCGATGCGCGGCCGGCCATGAGGGGAATCCGGGCGAGCCAGCAGGCCGTGATGGCTCTGCCGGACGGATGAACCAGGATGGCGGCGTCCGGCTTGTGCGAGCGAATCTCGCGGACCAGGTCGAGAAAGGGCTGCTGGACGCCATCCGGGTCGTCGAGCAGCACCTCGTCGATGTCGGGATGCCCCAGCAGGAGGGGGGCCGTGTACGAACGGACATGGGCGATGAGCTTCGCCCGAGGGCATAACTGTCGCAGGGCGGTGAACACCGGCAGCGTCAGTACGACATCGCCGATGCGGTCGGTTCGCGATATCAGGATGCTCTCGAGCTGGTGGGTCATGCGAACTCGATTTCCAGGCTCAGCTTCATGACAAGCGCGTTGCGGTCCGAGATGCCGTAGACGGAGGAGAACGTTTTTTCGATCAGATTCGAGAGCCATTGCCGGTCTTCATCGCCATGGCTCTGACAATCGATGGCATGGTTCGGACAGCCTTTCGCGGGGGCGGCCCAGCCGAGCTGCTCGAGCGTCTTCTCCCGTTCCGGCGACAACTGCCGGTCCGGCTCGAGAAATCTGTTGCTGACGGCTTCGACATGGAGATGGGGCGAGTCGATGCCGCCGGCGATCTGGATGTAATACCCGGTCGCCGGATGATCGATGATCAGGACGTTTCCGGGGCAGCCTTCCGTCTGGAGCCGCCGGATCACGTCGGCGAGTGGAGCCTGGACGATCAACATGTTCCGATTCCTTTCGCGAGCAGATTGTCGGCGGCCGCCGTCACGGCATCGACCGTCACGCTTTCCAAGCAGATGCGCGTTCCGTACCGGCACTCCCGCCGACGGCACGGCGTACCGCCGGGACACGCCCGGCCGCGCACGATGGCGGCGCGTTCGCTCATCGGTCCCGTTCGGGCCATGTCGGTCGGGCCGACCGGGACGACCAGGGGGGCGCCGAGGGCCGCCCCAAGATGCATTGTGCCCGAATCGTTGCACGCAAGCAAGCGGGCCCCGGCCAGCAGGCCAAACAACTCGTCCAGCGTCGTCCGGCCGGCCATGTCCACCGCGCCGGCGCCGATGTCGCTGGCGATCTTCGAGGTCAGCCCGGCCTCCGCCGGCGAGCCGGAAACGGCGATCGTCACTCCGTGCCGGTCCCGGAGATGCCTGCCGAGAGCGGCAAATCGTTCGGCCGGCCACCGCTTGATTTCCCCGAACGCGGCGCCGGGAGCGATGACGATATAGCCGATGGTATTGTTCAAACCGAACTTTTTCCGCACGGTTTCGACATCGGCAGAGGAGATGGATTTCAACTCGGGAAACGGCGCTGGGCCGTCCGCCGGCCGGTTGCCGGAAACCGTTCCGTCGGTCAGGGCGAGATGAAGGCGGCTTTCGTGAATCGCGTCGGCCCAGGGGGGAACCGATGCCGGGTCGTTCAGAAAGAGCCCGCGGCCTTCTCCGATGAACCCCCGACGCCTGACGCCGCCGCACAGAAACGCCAGAAAGGCGCTCCTGAACGAACGCGGAAGGACGATGATGCGGTCATATCGGCGTCTTCGGATCGCGATGAGTTCCGGCAGGAGGTTCCAGAACGGCTGTTTCGTGTCGAGGCCGACGACGTCGCCGATGTCGGGAGAAAGGGAATACACCGGCGCGAGCGCCGGTCTTGTGAGTATGTCGACCGGATTTCCGTCGAGCTTCGCGGCGGCGGCCAGGGCCGGGAAGGACATGACGGCATCGCCGATCCAGTTCAGGCCGAAAAAAAGCGTCTTCATGCTGGATTCCTGGCGAACGAGGCGATATCGGCAGCGAGTGCTTTCCAGTCGAAATCCCGGCAGGCCCACGTGTGTTCGGGGCACTCCCGGCGCCTGCCGTGGAGACTGCACGGCTTGCAGGGCAGCTCCTTCGAGAAGATCCGCACGCCCGGGCCGGGAATCGGGGCGAAACCGAGGCAGGGGTCGGTCTGGAAGAAAATCCCCACAACGGGGACTCCGACGGCGCGAGCGAGGTGCATCGGTCCAGAGTCGGTACTGACGGCCAGCCTTGCGAGCGACATCAGTCCGGGAAGTATCTCGAGCGGCGTTTTTCCCCGAAGATCCACGATGCCATCCCCGGCCGTGATCGTGCCGTCGGAGTCGCCCATCAGGACGACCGGTTTCGGGAGTGCCTCGAGAAGTGCGCCGATACCGGCCTGTGGGATCGTTTTTCCCCGATGGGCCGCTGCCGGGTGCAGGATCGTGAAACGCTCCGCCGGCGTCCCGGTCTCACGTTCCAGCCACCCGCGAGCCGCCGCCCGGCATGCATCGGGCAGATTCAGCAGGGCGTCGCCCGGCAGGGGGACGACCTCAGCAGTACGGGCGTATTTCAGCCATACCTGCTCCGTGTCGGAGGGGCGGATGGGATACCGGTTCCGGGCTGCCGCGATCTGCTCGGTCCAGGGTCGTTTCCCGTATCGTCGCACCGGAGCGCCGATGAGCGCCGAGAGCACGACGGACGCAGGCTTCCCCTGGAGGTCGACGACGCGGGATGGGTGGAGTCGCCTGAGGCGTTTCGCGAGCGGCAGGAGATCGTCGGCTCCGCCCAGGAGATGGACCTGGGCGGCCGGCAGGAACGGCGCCAGGGCCGCCCAGCGCCCGTGGAGCACCCAGTGGACCTCCCGCCCCGCCCTCGCAAGCGCGCGCGCCGTCGGAACTGCGAGGAGGACGTCCCCCATCGCCGTCAGCCGTATCAGAACCTCGACGCTCATTGAGACCTTTCTATGTGGTATGATATAATATTGTCGTTCCGTGGAAACTGGCTGGTTCCGAGACCGCCCCTACGCGCGATGCGCCCGTGCTCCCATCTGGGTGCCGTCCTTGTCGGCGGGTAATACGCCCATCTCGTCGAGAGCTTCCAGCGTGCGTTCCGCGGCGCCGGCCATCCGGCGCTGGACCGAAAGAGCCCGCTGTCCCATCGCGACAAACGCGGGATGGTCGGCGAAAAACTCCTCGAGCGTTTTACCGAGCGAGGCGGTATCGTTCACGATTCTGATCCCGTCGCCCTCGACGAGCGCCGCGCGTTCGGACGGGAAGTTCTCCAGGTGCGGGCCCGTGACGAGCGGGACGCCGGCCGCAGCAGGTTCCATCAGGTTGTGCCCTCCCCGGGGGATCAGGCTGCCGCCGACGAACGCGAGGTCGGCGGCCATGTACAGCTTCTGGAGCTCTCCGAGCGTGTCGGCGAGCAGCACCCTTCCGACGGGCGATACGCGGGCCGTCAGTCGGGAGTAGTCGATGTGGCGCGTCTGAAGCAATTTCTCGACGTCGCCGACACGGTTCATGTGCCGCGGAGCCAGGACGAGCGTTGCATTGACCCGGGGCCAGAGAGGTTCGAGGGCGTCGAGAAGCATCGCCTCTTCCCCCTCGTGCGTCGAGCCGCCCACGATGACGAGCCTGCCCGGCGGGATGCCATACGCATCCCTGATGTGTTGCGGGGTGTCGTCCGGCAGTTCGAGGTCGAACTTGAACGGCCCCAGGACACGGATCGTTTCCGATGGGATTCCGACGGCGCGATACCGTCGCTCGTAGATTCGCTCCTGTGCGAAAACGGCTCGAATACCTGCCAGGCCCGGAGAAAAGAGCGGGTGCGCGAGCTTTCCCAGACGCACCGTCGATTCGTTTATGCGAGCATTTATAATAATGACTGGAATATTACGCTCGGCGGCGGTCGCGAGAAATACCGGCCAGAGCTCCGTCTCGCTGATCAGGATCAGGCGCGGTCGCACGATATCGAAAAAAGGGTTCAGAAACTCGGGAAGATCGATGGGAAGCAGACTGGCATGGCCGCTCAGCCCGTCCGCCAGGATGCGGCGATACCCGTCGAGGGTGGTCGCGGTGCAGACTATCCGTTCCGGGCCGAAGCGGCCCTCGAGGCGTCGGAGAAACGGCCGGAGGGTGATGATCTCGCCGAGGGATGCTCCGTGGACCCAGATCGTTCCCGCCTCCGGAATCGGCCGTTCTGGGCGGTAATGGCCCTTGCGAAGCTCGATTTCCTCGCGTTCGAGGCGCTTCGGGGGGAACGTTTCGAGCCCGCAGACGACGGCGCGAAGCAGACCGCGATAGAAAGAGAGTGCCGTTGTCATGATGTCGAACCCTCCTTTGCCGGCGGCCGGCTTTTCCAGCGCCGATGCAGCCAGAACCACTGGTCAGGCCGCTTCCTGACCCAGTTTTCGATGATGCGCGTCAGGTGCTGCGTCAGTTGCAGCCTGCCGCTCTCGTCGTCGGTGAACTCCTCCGGCCGTATGGGCGGCAGGATCTCGATCAGATGCGGGCCTGCGCCCCGCCGGTGAGCTGCCAGGGCGACGATCGGAGCACGGCTTTTCAGGGCGATCTGTGCGGGCCCCGTGACCGTCGATGCCGGTTCCCCGAGGAAATCCACGAAATACCCCCGGTCGCCGGCATTCTGATCGGACATCAGAGCGAGGATGTCCCCATTGCGGAGGGTCCGCAGAATCTCGCGCAGGCCGAAGCCGGAATCCGTCGTCAGGGCGCCGAACCGGCGGCGCATGCGTTCGAACCACGCGTCGACTTCCGGGTTGTTCTGCCGCCTGACCACGGTGGTGACCCGGAACCCGTTCAGACAGAGCCACGGCGGCATGAACTCCCAGAGCCCGTAATGCCCCGAAACGATGATGACGCCGCGCCCGAGCGCGTGAGCCTCACGCAGATGCTCCATTCCCACGGCGACGAACTTTCCCTGGAGCTCCTCGGCGGTCAGAAACGGCAGCGACGCCATTTCCAGGGCATTCTCGAAAAACGACCGGTAGACCTTCCGTGTCATCACCTGCGCTTCCGCGACGGAAAGAGCGAGATGCCGCTCGAGAGCTGAAAAGACATAATCGCGGCGTAAGCGAAGCATATCAGAGACCAAACAGGTCAGAAATGCCGCTATCCTCCGCCTGTATTCAAAAGACGCTCGTGCCGCCCTGGCTGCGACCTGGTCGAGCAGCAGGCATTGCAGCCACTGAATCCATTTACACCCCATTGATGTTTTCATTAATACCCTGATTCCATCTGTCTGAAACCCTGCAAGAAGCTTCACCCTTCGACCTGCGCCGCCGGCATCTACCATTCGTAGTAATGGCTTGCCCCATCGGTGGTTTCCTCACTGCTGGGCAGTATTATTTTTTTTGCGGCATTGAATGGAGTCGGCCGTTTCTGACCAGACAGGGCGTGTTTCTCGAGTTGTATTCCGTCGAACCAGACGGAATAGGAAGCCGTAAGTGGCGAATTGTTCCTGACCATGACATAGTTCCAGCTTGCGATCGCGGGATCGTAGGTATAATCGAAAGCGACATAGGTGCGGTACCAGGGAAGACCACTGGGATAGCTCGCGCTTTTGACGACCCGTGACTCGACAATTCCGATATCGGCGGCGGGGGAGCCGGTCATGGTAATGACGGAGGTGGATGCAATGGAAATTCCCGTTTTCCCGACCAGTTTATAGCGTTCATCGACACTGAAGAACTCCAGTGCGGCCGATCCGGAACCGGGGCAAATCCAGGCTGAGAGAATGAACCGGTTTCCCGGAGCCGGATCTTTGAACGTACCGGTGGCCACTTTCTGGTAGAGGCTTGCAGCTCCCAGTTCGGGATCCTTGACGAGGAAGGTCAGCAGAACTGAGTCGGAACAACCCGCAAAACCGGCATGTGCGTAATCTTTGAGAGTCTGATTACCGACATAAGAGCCGGGGTGCCGTTCGACATCGATGGGGGCGACGGATATTCTGCCTGTGCCATACACACCCGGATTGAGCGGGTAAGGCGTGCAGGAGAAGGACGGTGCCGGAAGTTCCACTCCTGTGAAGCCTGGCATGGAGAGGACACTCGGTTCCCAGGTGAGATAAAGCTGAACATTGCCTGCGTTGTATACTTGAAAATATATATATGTGTTCACTTCGGTGCCCGCAGGGGCGCTTGCCGTCAGTTCCGTTGGAATGATCTCCAGAAGCGGATACTCCGCTACGTTGATCGATACATCGAACTGGTCCGAAGCCTCGAAGGCGTCGATCTCGCCATCGTCGTCGTCATCTTCAAATGCCGTCATGGTGGCGAGATAATTGCCGGGTGCCTGGAATTGCGGTATGTCGACCGTTACGATGCAGGTTTTCTCGGCAGGACCGGAGTCGATCGTAAATGGAATGTCGGAAATTGTCATTTCTGAAAGTGGAAAGCCGCTTCCTCCGGGAGAGATGAGCAGTTTGCCGTTGGTGATCGGAATCGCCGTGGTATTGGTCAGCTTGAGAGACGCCGTCGGGCTGGTTCCCGGATTATGCGGACCTGCGAACGCGACAGGAGACTCGGCGTCGATCTTTTTTTCTCCGACGTCGAGCGTGACCGTGAACGTTGCAAAAGGTTCATCGGCGTCCCAGGAACTGTTGTTGTTGATGTCGACATACACTTTCTGAAGACCGCTGTAAGGGCCACCGTCGCCCTGGTCTTCCAGCACGCTGACATTCAGTGTCGCCAGAAAAGAGGCGCCTGAAGGGAAGGCGGCCGGCGTCGTAATCTGAAAGCTCGGAGCCCCGATGGGAGAAAGTTCTGCACCGACTGCACGAATGGCCAATCCGGTCAAATCCGTGTTCCCGTCATTTTTTATTTCAAAGGCTGCGGATTTCGTCTGGCCTTTCGGAATGAAACCCAGGCCCAGGGATTCCTGGACGACGGCGATCGTGGAATAACCACTCACGCCAAGCGTGATTGTCATTTCGTCGGATGCTTCCCCGGCATCAGGCAGGCCGTTCCCATTCTCGTCGCTCCAGGCTTTCAATGTTCCTGTATAGGTTCCGACAGCCGTGCCGGCTGGAACCTGCACGTTCCAGGTGCCGGTTTTATTTTGTGCTGGATTTAATGTGGAGAAGACGGCTGGCGACAAGGTTACATACGCTTTTGGAATCGTGTTCGAGCCGTCAACGAGGTCTGTCTTCATGACGGCGACCGGTTTTACAAGAGTCAGGGTTCCTGCATTCGTGACCGTATAGGACACCTGGGCAGTTGTCTGAGTCGGGAACGCACCGTTCAACTGGGTCGTGTCTTCGACGATATTGAGCGAGCTTGTACCGATGCTGCATTGAATGACGAACTTATCCTGAGGTTCGCCGGCGTCCCGAGTTGCGTCGGTGGAATCAAACAGCCAGCAATACGATGTTGCTGAATAATCTCCGCCAGGCTGCCCGGCCGGAATCGTGTATCCTAACGAAGCGATGAATATCGCCCCGGGGGCGACGCTTGCCGGCGCCAGAAGAGAGTAGAAATCCGTGGTGATCATACCCTGCGGGGAAATGAGATTCTGTTTTTCCCATTTGAGATTATTCAGCTCCGTGCTTCCTGTATTGCGGCACAGGAACGAAATCGTGCCGACACTTCCCGGCTGAAGGTTGCCGAGCCAGATCGTTGAATTGCTGACGTCAACGGCACCGGAAGCCAGAACGGTGACTTGAACGGTGAAACTGGTGATAGGCTCGCCGGAGCCATACAGTTGATCATCATTCAGATCTTCAAATAAGGCTTGTATTCCGCTGTAAGTCCCCGCTGGAATGCCTGCCGGCACATAGAGAGACAGGCTGGCTATTCCCGAGTTACCCGCTGGAATGGAGGCCGGGAGAAGGCAGGAGAGGTTTGCAGCGGGAATAATGTCGCCATTCCATTCAAGATCGGCCATGACCAGATAAAGATGCGCAAACGCCGACGAATAGCCATTGTCGATCTGAAGGTCTTTACTTGTGGTCGAGAAGTTCGGGAAGCAGTTTGAAAAAGCGACCGGGTCAGGCGTCACGGTCATGTCGGCTTTTTTGTCGACGACGTTGAGGAGGACCTGAAACGTGTCGGTCGCCTGGTCGGAACTCAGGGTAAAGGTGGCGATGACGCTCGTGTTTTTCTGGCTTGGATCTATGACTGTTGATATATATGCAATCAGAATGCCGTCCGTGGCCAGGGTGGCGGTCTCGGACGGGGTGATCGTGATCGGTTTCTTGAGGGGGTTGGGGTCGGACGTGATCGAGGTTTGGCTGAACTTGAGATTCGTCAGGTTGACGTTGCCGCCGTTGAAGGCCATAAGCGGAATGACCGAGACCGCGGAACCCTTTACCCAGGAGCCAAGGTCGAAAGAATCTTCGGTAATTACGAGAAGCTTCGTCTCCTTCACGGTAACGGAGGCAAGGAACTCCACCCGGGGCTCGCCGATGCCTGCCGCTCCGTTGGCAGGGTTGAAGTCGTCGAAGACTCCGCATGTGGCGATATAGTTCCCCGAAGGTGTATTGTATGGTATATAAAGAGTGATCGAGGCACTCTGCTCGGTGTTGGTTGCCACGCCGAAGCCGTTACCGGGACTGAAAATCATGTTCTCCCGGTCGATATGCGAAGATTCGGCTTTGCTCAGGTCCGCCGGTTGCCAGGTGACGTTCGTCAGATTTCCGTTCCCCGTATTTGTCACTTTCGGGGTCGTGACGGTTTTCATCCCGTCGCAGTCCATCTCGCCGAAATCGATCGGGTCCGGCGTGAACGCCAGGGCCCTGCCGATGATGGCGATCGAATTCGAGACGGCAGATGTGGAGGTGGAGACCTGGGAATTGATATCGATCCCGGTGGCCGATGCGATCAGGGAGAGGCTGCCGGTGCCGGTGTCTTCCATGGCCTGGAAAACCCAGGTGAATGTAGCCGGAAAATCGGGGGTGATGCTGCTCGAGGCCGGCGTCGGGCCGGATACCAGGACAAGGCTGCCTGAGCTGTTTATCGTCATCTCCGGAATGGAGGGCGTCGTCGGAAACAGCGTCGAACCGCTGGCGACGGTGTTTCGGACGAACAGGGTCGCCGTGACGGTCTTCCCGACATCGACCGAAGCAGGTGTGATGGTCAATTCCCCGAGTAGTTTACCGGCGTTTTCCAGGGTGAAGTAAAGAGATGTTTGAAGGCCTCCCCCCGTGCCGTCCCTGATCAAATCCACCCTGTATGTGCCGGGTGTGCCGGAGGTGGTTGCGAAACTGTGCTCTATCGTGGTTGTGGTCGTCGGATCCGGCGTGACAGATTCACTACATTGAGTTCCAGTCGGGTCGTAAATCCTGATGCGATAAATCTGGTTGTAGATCAGGCCGAAGAACTTGGCATAGACTGTCTGTCCGACATTGAAGCTGTATTGCGCGGGGGAATAGGAAGAGTTTGCGGAAAGCACTCCCGTAAAGGTCCCGACAGTCCAGCCTGCCGTTCCGCCGGTCACGGAAAACCGTGAAGAGGGATTGTCGGCCTCGTAGCCGCCGATCGATCCGGTAATGGTGTTCATGCCCGTTGGCGCCCACTTGGAAACATCTACATGAAAGACGAATGTCGCGACTTCCCCACCTTCCAGCAGGAAGGGAAGCGAGCTTGGGGAGGCGATCGTCTGTGTGTGACTGGCCAGGCTGTGAGAGAGCGACGCCCCGTCGATGTATAATCCGACCGGGCCGGAGTTCTCGATGGTCATGCTTACGGCAAGATTCTCTTGCCCGAGAGTGACGGTGTCATACGATTCGCTCAACCCGGTGATGTTGATTTCCGGCTCGGCTTGGATTTCGCAGATATTGCTGGAAACGGTCGCAGCCGTCACGAGATACGACGATGAAGAGGCATTTGCATCAAACCCGAATGCCGAAGCCTGGAGCTGAAAACTTCCTGTACTTGTTGCATGCAGGGTATAGGTGAAAACTGCCCCGCTTTCGCCGGCAACGTCCTGGCGAGCGGGGGTCGGCCCTGTGAGCCGGGTCGCGGTGCCGGTATTCGAGGGGACCCAGGTGAGAGTCGCCGGTTCGGCATCGAGAATGGTGGCGCTGCCGATGTTCGTGACGGTAAGCGTTGCGATGAAATCCGATCCGAGGGTCACTACCTCCGGCAACTGAAGGGAAATGGCGGCCGATGCCTGGGTGCCGACCGTGAACGTGGCGACGCACCCCGTTTTGTTATCGGAAGCCTGAATGACTTCGACGCGCCAGGCTCCCTGCAAAGATGTGGAGGATAATTCGAGTTCGTCGTAGCAGGTACCGCTTGCGTCAGACAGAATTGCCGGATTGCTTAAAGCCACCGGGTCTCCGTTCGGGTTACACCATCGAAATCGAAATTCTTTGTTCGGGGTCATGTCCAGAGCCTTGGCGAAAACCCGATAATTCCCCTGGTTGAATTCACTGGCCTGGATGGTGCAGGCTGGATCCCGGTATGTCGAGACGGCCTCTCCCACGATGGCCCAGACGGCTGGGGAGGCCAGGCCCTCGTTGTTTTCGGTCGGAACTTCCAGGTTTATATCGCGGTAGGTGATCGATGCATTGATCTCGGCCGGGCCAAGGGGGGAAGAGGTGGAGACATCCACGAGATACCGGATTGTTTGGGGCGTGCCTTCGTAGACGATGACAGGAAGTATCGGTGGAGTTATATTTTCGTAAGAGCCCAGGCTGAAGTTGAGATCGGCTCCGTCGAAGTATCCTGCGGCCCAGTTGGGGGCGGTGCTGGTGGCTATGACGGTGATATCGACAGGGACTCTCTTTTCGCCACGATGAACCGTGGATGGAACAACGATGTTGGCTATTTCCAGTTTGGCAGGCGGGCGAACGATCCATGAATCGGTCAGGCTGGCAACGTTATCGCCGACCTGCCGCAAGCCGATGTCATGCGCTTCCGAGGCGGTGGCGTCGATCGTGGCTGCTCCACAGGGGCTGTCGGATGAAACTTCGACGCTGAACGTGGCCATGATGCTTCCATTGACCGGAATGGTGCGTGTGCTTGGCTCTTGAAGCGAACAGGTGTACTTGCCGAGACTGAATGTCAGGCTGGCGCCCCCGAGTGTGGCATCGCAATAGCCAATATTTTCGATTTCAATGCTGACCAGAATATCTTTCTGGGTGCGGGTAACGGACTTGCTCCCTTCGACGAGCGGCCGTTGAGCCTCGACTTTTTTTATCTGCAGTTTTGGCCGTTTGAAAACCGCCTCAACGGATTTTGGCGATTCTTGTTTTCTTGTATCGAGATCTGTAATGCAATACGTCGCAATCAACGTCGTTCCACCGAGTGTTGCATCACTCCAGGTCGGTGACGGTTGGGCGGTTATGGTTGCGATATTATCCCAGCTGCTGTCAGATTTTTGCCGGTAGATGGAATAGGAAGCCAGCTGTGGAACATCTGTCGGGCAGGTGCTTGCCGGCCAGGAAAGCGTTGCCGAACCATTGTTTGCCTCTGTGTATGTTTCCGTCGCCGTCAACCCCTG
>DAOSOK010000071.1 GCA_035373905.1 Candidatus Ozemobacteraceae bacterium
ACCACAGAGACACAGAGACACAGAGATGAATCATCTACACAAGGACACGAAGGAAAACGGACAACGGGCACGGAGGATTTTGAATTCTGGAGGGGGTTATTCGGCGGCGAGGGTGTCGGGGTCGACCCAGCCGTAGGCGCCCATCTGGCCGCCAGTCTCGGAGGAGGTGAGCAGCAGCGAGGCGGCGCCCAGATGGTAATCGTATTCCCCCGAGGCGGCGCCGACGAAGCGCGGGTCGATATTCAGAACCGGCGCGCCCGACTGGTCACAGCCTGATGTCGCGGCGTAGAACCCAAATATATTGTTATAGATATAGCTACGGCCGGCGGTGCGCTCCTCGATGCCGATGCCGGTGCCCGGCGCGCGGCGGTTCACGAGGATGTTATTGCGCAGCAGCGGCTGGTCGGCCCCGTCGATGAAGATCCCGTTCGGGGCGTCGACGGTGAGATACTGCACGTCGGCGACAGCCCCCCGCACGGCCAGGCCCAGCCTGGCGGCATCGAGAACCGCCCCACGGACGGTCGGAGCGGACGTGTCATCCACGATCAGCGCCGTATCCATGACGGCACGTACATCGACACCACCCAGGAACGCGCCGCGATTGCCGCGAAGATGCACGCCCACATCGCCGCCCCGCGCGACGATCGTTTTCGCCTGTACGTTCGAAGTGCCTTCGGCAAGCAGTCCGGTCGTGCAGTCCCTGAACGTGAGATGCGTCACGACCGTGCCGCTCGCGCCTTCCAGATGCAGGCCGGTCCCGCACATACGCGCCCCGAAACCCGAGAGCTGGAGCGGTCCGTCGGTCACATGCAGCCCGTCCCGCGCGTTCACGATCTCGAGGTTGGCGATCTCGGAGCCGGACGGCTGGTCCGGCAGCGTCCGCAGCCTGATGCCCAGCCAGTCTTCCCGGCCCGGCAGCGAGGCCGCCGACAGGAAGCGC
Organism: Candidatus Ozemobacteraceae bacterium; assembly: GCA_035373905.1. Lineage (NCBI taxonomy): Bacteria > Candidatus Rifleibacteriota > Candidatus Ozemibacteria > Candidatus Ozemibacteraceae > Candidatus Ozemibacteraceae bacterium. The sequence goes on from DAOSOK010000071.1 coordinate 941, forward strand.
ACGGCGGCGGTCCCGGAGGCGGCGACGATCAGCCGGCCGTCGACGACCAGTTCGCACCGGGCCGGGTCGATGCCCCGCTTCGACAGATCCGTCGGGTTGACGCGGATCACGGTGCCGGGCTCGATCGTGAGCGTGGTCAGAGCCGGCACCTCGATATCCCCACCCAGGTCGATGGGGCTCCACGCCTGCGCCCAGGTCACGCTCTGCTTCAGCGTGCCGGCCGGCAGAATCACGAGCTCGGCGGTGCGCGACGAGACGTTGCCGTCGAGATCGACCGCCTCGATCGCATACCGCGTTCTGACACCGGGATTCGGCTGGTCGTCGACGCAGAAGCGTTCGGCCGAATACACCTCGTTTTCCGTTTTCCAGAGGGACAACACAGCATCACTCTCGCCGCGCCAGATGCGGAACCCTTTCAAGGGATCGGCGCCGTCGTAGGACCATGTCACCTTCGGCCCGTTCGGTGTCTGCGCAACAGCCGGAACCGTCGGGGCGGGAGGAGCGCCCGGCATATCGCCGGCCGGCAGCGTCGTAAACGTTGCCGTCTGGGTAAGGTAATGCCGGTCATCGGCCGTGACACCTTCGATGAAGTACGTATAGACGATGCCGGGAACAGGGGGCTTGATCACGAACCGATGGTCGGTGCCGAGGCCAGTCGGTTCGGTCCTGATCTGGGGCAGATGCTCGCCCTGGTAGACGAACGTGCATTTCATCGGTTCGGCCGGGAACACATCGAACAGAACAGTGTCGAGTTCCCGCTTGAAGACCGTGCAGGTGATCCGGTTCGAAAGGGGTTCGAGGCAGAAGTTCACGTTGCCGTACACCTGCCCCTCTTCGATCGTCATGGTCAGAGAGGCCGTCTTGAAACCCTCCCGGGTCACGGTGAAGCGCTGGGTCCCGGCATCGAGCGACGTGAAGGCATACCGGCCATCCTCGCCCGAAGCCGCAGTGAACAGGGAACGATGCGACGTAACTATCGCATTTGCTATTCTATTTCCGGCGGTATCGCTGATGCCGCCAGAAACGACGCCACGCCGGATTTTCTGTTCGTTTTCACAGCCCATGAGGCCGAAGGAAACGAGGGCGACGAGGCACAGCACGGCAATGGCGGCAAAGCGGCCGTTCTTCATGCGAGATTCAGGCCGTTTCGGTTCGTTCATATCTGCGGTGCCTGTCAGTTGCGTTTTTGCTTCGTCCGTCAGGGCAGCCTGGGCGCGAAGAACGCGGATTATCTGACTGCGGCGGTTTTCGCGCCGGCGCCGGCGGCCGGGCATTCGGGTGTCTTCTCGTGTCATACGTCACCCCATACATCGGAAAACCCCGGGGAAAACATTAGGCACGGGAACATCGGGGGGCATCCGCAGATTACGCAGATGGCACAGATTTTTGTGAATTTGGAACAGGGGGAGACAACACACGTCATATACGGGACGGGCGCGCCTGAGACGCGCCCCGACACCAGATACCACAATCATCCGAAACATAACGCAATCGCAGGTGCGCATGGGGCCATGCGCGCAATTGCATGAATGGGTGTGGATACCGGGTTTTAGCGGAACGACTGGCCGTAGCGGCCGAGTTCGAGGCCGTTGATATCGAGGAGTTTGAGAGGGGAAGCGGGCAGGAGGCGGTAATCGTAGGGGTTGCCGCCGACGAAGTCGGGTTTCATTTCCTGAGCGCCGAGGCCTTTGATGCAGTTTCGATAGGCCGTGTCGAAACCGTGGACGTCGTTGTAATCGTATTGCGGGCTTCCCGCCGTCTCGTAGGAAATGCCGGCCGTTCCGTCCTCGGCGGTGCTGCATATGATGTTGTTCTTGATCTCGGGCAATCCTGAAGCGATGGCCACTCCGATGGCGGCGTCGATCGTGCAGTGATCGAGATAATTGTCGGCAATGCCCCCGTTCTCATACCGAACGCCGGTTCCGTAGGGGGTGACGATGAGGTTGTTCGCAAACACCGACCTCGCCACGTCGGCAAGTATGCCGATCTTGTAGGCGTCGATCCGGCATTCGCGCATGGTGATGCGATCCTCCGGGTTGTCCTTCAGGAAGCGACAGCCCACCGAGACATCGCTGATCGTGACCCGCTTCATGTCGAATCTGCGGCAGCCGTATACCTCGACCGCCGCGGAAGCAATATCAGTAAATATACAATCAGAGAGCGTGGGAACGAGCCGCACGCCTTCGATGCGATACCCGCCTGCGCTGTATCTGACGGTCAGATCATGCACGTTCGCCTCGATCCGGTCGACAAGCACGGCGGGGCCGGCACAGCCGAACATCTCGACGAATCCCACTTCGGAAACCCCCGATCCGCCTTTCCGGAAACGGATGCCGGCCCAGTGGTCGCGCACGCCGGCTCCGTTCAGCGGAGTGAACCTGACCGGAACGCCGCTCTTCCCGAGAATGACGGCACGGCCGTTCACGAGGATCTCGACGCGGTCGCGGTCTTCCCCGAGGCCGAACGCGTCCTTGTCGGCAACCCTGAACTCGACGCCGGGCTCGACATACAGGTTGGCCCCGACGCCGACGATCAGATCGCTGACCAGGACCATGGGCGAGTCAGACGCGGTGATCGTGAGGTCGTGATTGATAAAACCGGGCATGAACACGCGCTCGGACGTCGTCCAGGCCGAAGCCGCGCCGAACTCGCTCACGGCGGATACGGCGTATTCGTAGAAACCGCCCCCGTTCGCTCCGAGATCCGTGAACGAACGCACGTCGTCGGACAAGGTCTCGCTCGTCAGAACAAGCCATTCGCCGCCGTTTTCGCGTCTTCTGACCCGATAACCCGCCGCCGAGGCAGATATCGAGCCATCCCATTCGATGGTGACGGTGCCATACGCTTCGAGTGGCCGGATTCGGACCGCGGCGGGAGCTTCAGGCATCGCGCCGACGCCGGTCTTGAAGGGTATATCGACAGATATACGAGGTGTCGCATCGTCTTCATTGAAGCGGACACGCGCATGATACAGGGTTTCGGGTTCCAGGCCGGTGATCGTGAACCGGTGGTTTTCGGCCGGCCCGGTCTCTTCCATGGTATTCGTGTAGCCGTCGCCCGTTCCGTATTCGATGAAGCAGATGACGGAGCGATACGTGTTCCAGACAAGCACGGCGCTCGTGGAGCCGACACTTTCGACCTTCAGGTCGGTGATGCGCCTCTGCCGGCCGGATTTTTCGATCTTCACGATACTCAGATCCGTAAGTTTGTTCGAGGCGATGTCGCAGCCGAGCTCGGTGACGTCATACTCGGCATGTTCTATCACGAGACGGTTCCGGCCTGCGGGAAGCTCCGCAATGTAAAACGTGCCGTCGGTCCCGGTGTAGACCTTTTCGACCTCGTTGAAAATCGAGTAGACACGGGCGCCGGCGACGACGTTGCCGGCGGTATCCACCACCCTGCCCGACACCGAGCCGGTCTGGGGCTCGCGCAGTCCGCAACCGGTGCCGGTCGTGATCAGGGCGAGCACCGCCAGCACAAGCAGTCGGACGAAGGCCTTGTCACGGAACATCGAACGCTCCGATATCCTCGCCGCCGAAGCCGCGGTTTTCCAACTGACTTCCCGAAGAAGGCACGTAGCTGAATCCGGAAGTCGTCAGCTCCTGGAACGGATTTCCGCCTTGGAGACCGATTTCCGCGAGAACGACGTCGATCCCGCCAACCGCCAGGGCAAGGCCATCCGCACCTCGATACCGGAGGGCCGCATCGGTCACGTTCCAGATGCAGTTCCCCGAAATCACCTGGACGAGATTGCTGAACGTCGTATCGCCGCGATAGAGGAGGCCGATCGAATTGCGGCTCCGGTCCGCCAGAACGAGATTACTGTAGATCGTCGCCTGGGCCGCGCCGGAGATCTCGATGCCGATCTGGCCCTGGAGGGTATTGCGGCGCAGCATATCCTTCCCGCGGAGAATGACGGCCGTCCCGTTGGATCCGGGAGCGACGAGGTTGCCTTTCGCAAGCGAGGTGCTGCCGATGTTTCCGAGGTCGAGGCCGGAGACCGACCAGAACCTGACGATGTTGTCCAGCACCTGGGCGCTCGTGTTGTCGCGCGCGATGATTCCATAGTAACAACGATCTATCGTGCAGGAGGCGATTTCCACCGTCTGGCTGTTCGATGCAATGTTGATACCGGAGTGGCAGGTTTCGACCATGCACGATTTCACCGTAACGGCCTGCCTGGCGTCACGGCACTCGATTCCCGATTCGCTGCAGTTGCGAATCACGCAGTCGCTCACGACACGGGGAAGTCCCCGTTCGCCGTTGATTCCATCGCGGGCAAACGAAAGGCAAAGTCCCGTTATCGCTGATGCCGACAGATTGCTCGTCGGGGCAAAGGTGATGCCCGTCCAGTCGCCAGCCTGCGGCGCGGAGGCTTTCGAGGCGAACGTAACCGGCACGTCGGAAGCGCCATCGATGACCAGGGTGCCGAGCACCTTGAGCTCGATTTTCCCGTCCGACAGCGGGTCGAGGTTCCATCGGTCGGCCGACTCGACCTGGACTTCGGTGCCGGCGAGGACTCGAAGTTCGGTTCCGGCGGCGATCGTCAGGTCTCCCGTCAGGATGTACGGATCGCGATCGGGGGTCCAGACGAGGCTCGACGTGGTGATGCCGGGCACCAGGAACGCGACGGCCGGCGTCGGCGTGCTTTCCTCGCCTGTTCCGGCCTGCTTCGTGACGCGGTAATAGACCTTCTGGCCCGCCGAAACGGTCGTATCGATCCAACGGTTTTCCCGAAGAAGCGACGTCGCAACGGATGTCCAAGGGCCGGTTTCGGCGTCGGCGCGATACAGCCTGTATCCGGCGAGATCAGCCCCCGTGTCGGCGTTCCAGGTGATCTCGACCTGGCCGGAGACCGAACCGAGGCCGACCGTCAGACCCTGCGGCGGGTTGGGCCGCGCCGTCGTCAGCATCGTGAAGGTGAAATCCGAACTTTTCAAGGTCCGGCCCTGGGTATCCACGCCGACGGCGACCAGGTGATAGGTGGTCGCGGGGGTGAGGCCGGTCAGGGTGAAGCTGTGATACAGCGCATACGTCGCCACGTCGGGCGATCTGTTCTCGTAGAGCACGTTCGGGCCGTATTCCACGTGGGTGATGCACATCGTCTGCGTGTTGAACTCGATCGTTGCTTCGGACGAGGTCACGTTGATCGCCTGCAGATTGTAGATCGAGCCTTTCTGGAGCAGGGAAAACGTGATGCCCTCGACCGTCTGGCCCGCGAGCGCTTCGACCTGCCGTGACTGGGTTTCGTAGCCGTCGCGGTCCGCCGTCACGGTATAGAAGCCAGGCTCAAGCGATTCGAGCGTCCAGGCGCCCGTCGAGTCGGTATACGTCGACGCCGAAGGGACGGACACGCGCACGGCGCTGAGCGCCCGCCCGGTTCCGTCGACGACGGTGCCGCGCAGGCTTCCGTTGCTCTGCTTTTCGGACTGCAGACATCCCTGGGCGGCGAACAGAACCGCCGCCAGCACCAACACGACGAGCCATCTTCGTTGTTTCATCTGGTCCATGCGTCATCGGTTATCGGCAGGTTTCGCGGTAATCCGAATATGCATGATGCACCACCGGGCGCATCGCGATGCGCCCCTACATGCCGATTGCAACGGCATCCCGTAGGGACGGTTCGCGAACCGCCCCTACAATACACGGGGTAATTCCACACACAGCGATAGGCTCAGATACCGTATACGGGGTTTCTGGCGGGTTGCATGAGAGGGCGGAAAGGGGTAATGTAGTCGGAAACGCGCGACGTTTTCAGCCGGACGCGGCGGACCGCGCCGGTGTCGTGAAAGGAAGGGACCGAACAGTCATGATGAAGATTTCGAAGCGTGCGGACCAGATGCAGGCATCGCCGATCAGGAAGCTGATCCCGCTGGCGACGGCGGCTCGCAAGCGCGGCGTCACCGTGTATCCGCTGAACATCGGGCAGCCCGACATTCCGACCCCCGATCCCATCCGCGAGGCGATCCGCTCGTTCGACCAGAAGGTGCTGGCCTACAGCCCATCCCCCGGCGAGGATTACCTGCTCGAGGCCTTCGCGGGGTATTACAAGCAGAACAACATCGCACTCGACGCGAACGACATCATCGTCACCACCGGCGGCAGCGAGGCCATCTTCTTCGCGTTCCACGCCATCTGCGACCCCGGCGACGAGATCATCGTCTTCGAGCCGTTCTATACCAACTACAACGGAATGGCCCAGCAGCTCGGCGTGCATCTGAAGCCTCTTCTCACCTATGCGGAAGACGGGTTCCAGCTTCCCCCGGTCGAGACGATCGAGAAGGCCATCGGCCCGCGCACGCGCGGCATCCTGATCTGCAATCCGAACAACCCGACGGGCACGGTGTATCCGAAGAAGGCGCTCGAGGGGCTCGCGTTCCTTGCGAAGAAGCACAACCTGTACGTCATCGCCGACGAAGTCTACCGGGAATTCGTCTACGACGGCCTCGTTCACACTTCTGTCCTGCAGCTGCCCGGCATGGCCGAGCATGCGATCCTGGTCGACAGCATCTCGAAGCGGTACGCCGCCTGCGGCGCCCGCATCGGCCTCATTGCGAGCAAGAACAAGGACGTCATGGCCGCCGTCCTCAAGCTCGCCCAGGCTCGCCTCAGTTCGCCGACCGTCGAACAGTGGGCCGCCCGGGCCGGCATCCTGATGGATCCGTCGTATTTCCGGCCGATTCTCGACGAGTATCAGCGCCGCCGCGATGCGGTGATGGAGGGCTTCGCGAAGATCCCGGGCGTCGTCTGCAAGGTGCCGACCGGCGCGTTCTACGTTATCGCGAAGCTCCCGATCGAAGACGCCGAGGAGTTTGCGAAATGGCTGCTGACCGACTTCAGCCATGAGAACGAGTCCGTGCTCGTCGCCCCGGCCGGCGGCTTCTACGGCACCCCCGGCATGGGCCGCAACGAGATCCGCATCAGCTACGTGCTCGAAGTCGAGAAGCTCCGGCGTGCGATGACGGCCCTCGGCGAAGGAATCAGGCAGTTCCAGAAGGTCGAGAAGCAGAAGGGAAAAAGCCGCCCGGCCGAGAAAGCCGCGCACGCTCAGGCATGACCGCCCCCGCCCGACCGACCGTCCGCGTCGCCTCGATCGACGCATCGACATATCCGCTGCCGAACCAGGCCACGAGCGGAGCGGCGGGATACGACGTCTGTTCCCGCGAAGCCCTGACGCTTGCGCCGGGCGCCTTCGGCCGGGTAGGGACGGGGTTGAAGCTCGAGATCCCGCACGGCTACGAGGCGCAGGTCCGGCCGCGCTCGGGACTGGCGGCGAAGCACGGCGTCACGGTGCTCAACGCTCCCGGCACGATCGACAGCGATTATCGGGGCGAGGTGTGCGTGATCCTGATCAATCACGGCCGGACGCCCTTCACCGTCGAGCCGGGCATGCGCATCGCACAGCTCGTTTTCGCACGGGTGACGTCGGTCGAGTTCGAGCGGGCCGAAGACGTGGCCGCGACGCAGCGGGGCGAGGGCGGGTTCGGTTCCACCGGGATTCTGTCGATGAATACCGGGGGCGTTCGCGAGTAAGCACCCCGAGTCACCATCCCGCCGGCAGAGGATTCAGGAGAAGAAGATGAGCAAGCTCAGAGTGTGCGTTATCGGGTGCCTTGGAAAGATGGGTCAGGTCGTGAGCCGCGGCCTTCTGGCGAGCGGCGACTACGAGCTCGCCGCCGGCGTCGATACCGCGCGCATCGGCGACGACCTGGGCTCGGTGCTCAATCTCAGCCATATCAATATCCCCATCTCGGCCAATCTCCAGACGATCCTCTCGGATGCAAAAATAGATATCGCTATAGATTTCACCACCCCTTCGTCCGTCACCTCGAACGTGGCGACCTGTCTCCAGGAAAGCGTGCCCGTCCTGGTCGGCACGACCGGCATCATGCAGGAAGACGTCGAAAAACTCGCCCACCTCTCGAAGAAGATGGCGACGCCGGTTCTTGTCGTGCCGAATTTCGCGATCGGCGCCCTGCTGATGATGGAGTTCGCGAAGAAGGCCGCGAAATACATGCCCCGCGCCGAGATCATCGAACTGCACCACCCGCAGAAACTCGACCGGCCGTCCGGCACCGCGCTTCGCACCCGCGAGGGCATGATCGAGTCGCTCCGCCAGTCGGAAAAGACGAAAGAACAGGGCATCGACGAGGAAGACCCGGACAAGCTGGTTCCGATTCACTCGGTGCGCCTGCCCGGCTTCACGGCACATCAGGAAGTCATCTTCGGCGACGTCGGCCAGTGCCTGACGATCCGCCACGACTCATTCCAGCGGGAATCCTTCCTGCCCGGCATCTTCCTCGGTCTGAAACAACTTCAGGGTCAGAAGGGCCTCAAGGTTGGGCTGGAGCTCTGACGGACAGCCGGGCGGTCACACCGGTGATCGCCCGGAGCGCTTTTGTTGAGTCTTGCCCCACCCGTTCGCCCTGAGCTTGTCGAAGGGCGCGAGGGTGATCGTGCTTCGACAAGCTCAGCACGAACAGAAATACAATGGGATATCGTGCTTCGACAGATTCAGCAGAACGTACACGTGAAGCAGACTTATGGCATGCAGGGTTCGATAAACAGGCGCTGAAGGGAGATTCATCATGAAAATCGTCCATGCCTTTCTGCGGGACCTCGGCGGAGAGTTTACCGGCGACCTTTTCAAGGAGCTCCCCCAGAAGCTCGGCGAAGCCATTCCCGAGCCGGTTTCGAAGATCTACTCGGATTATTTCGTCGCGACCGGCCTGGCCCCCGTGCGCATCAGGCGCAGCGTCGAGAAGGTCCGGTTCGACAAGGGAACGGCCGAGCTGACGACGCATCTGAAGCTGTTCAGCTACGGCGTCGTGCTGTTCGAATACATGCTGACGCTCGACGGCGGCCTGCTGACGATCGAGGAGATGGCGCGACTCACGGCGATCAATCTCGAAACCCGCGGGCACCAGACGTTCGACGCTCTGTTCAAAGAAGACCTGGCCCGGATCGAAGCGGTGCTTCGGGAATGCGTCCGCAAAGAATACGAGTTCAAGACGTTCAACGATCATTTCGTCGCGTACCTCGACGACACCCAGCGAGAGCCCGACCAGGCCGTCTCCCTGCTGCTGCCGCAGATGTTCGACCCCTCGGCCCCCGCCCGCCGGCACGGCATCTCGCAGATATCGGTCGGGGAAGAGCGGGACTACATGTTCCTGCTCGGCCAGCGCGCGTATATCGCCCCGATTCCCGACAGTCTCGACCTTCTCAATTTTCTCGAGCTTTCCCGGGTCCAGCTGTACGAATTAAAAATCTATGATTATATATTAGATCGTGCGATAGAGAACACCTACCAGTTTCTCGACCAGCTTCCTCGGGAAGAGTCGATTCTGCCGGTGTCATGGCTTCGTCGCGACTACAAGCGGCGCATCAGCCACGTGGTTCGTCTGACGGAGATCCGCATGGACCTGGTCGATCTGGTGAAGGACATCACGAACACGTCGAAGGTGACGGACGACCCGTTCTTCGCGACGCTGTATCGCAACCTGAACGATACCTTCCAGGTCAGTTCCTGGTTCCAGTCGGTGCGTGACAAGATCGACGAGATCGATTCGGCCCAGCGAGTGATCATGGAGCGGATCGATATGTCGCGGGCCACGGCCCTGGAAATGATGATCATCATCCTGATTCTCATCGAGATCGTCATGCCGCTCTTCCAGTTCGTCAGCTCGCATTTCTTCTGAAGAGACAACGAACGACAGCGTTGGTCGAAAGGAATCAGCCTCATGCGCGACGAGGGCGGGTATGAAACCCCGCCCCTTCATCAGCATGTGGAGTCTTTCCATAAGATTTCTCTGTGGCTCTGTGGTGTTACTACTCGTCTCATATGGTAGGCAACAGCTATCACGAGTAAAATATAATTCCTCCAGACCGACATGGCACAGCCGTTTGCCCTGAGCTTGTCGAAGGGCGAGTGGATTCGTGCTTCGACAAGCTCAGCACGCACGGCATCAAGTATGCGGATGATTGTCGTGTTTCTTGTGAGCAACCGTGATTCTTGTCAAGGATTTTCGGCAACCAACATGTCATTC
>DAOSOK010000072.1 GCA_035373905.1 Candidatus Ozemobacteraceae bacterium
CGGGCGAAGGCAAGACCCTCGTCGCGACGCTTCCGCTGTATCTGAACGCCCTCGAGCTGAACCCGGCCTGGGTCGAGCTCGCGAAGAAGCGCGGCGTCAGGCATTTCGAACCGCTCGAGGACGAGCGGGGCCTGATGGTGCCGGTCGGCCGCGGCGCCCACCTGGTCACCGTGAACGACTACCTGGCCCGCCGCGACTCGGAATGGATGGGCAAGATCTACCGGTTCATGGGCCTGACGGTCGGCCTGAACGTCCACGGTCTCACGGCCGAGGAGAAGCGCGCCGCCTACGCCGCCGACATCACCTACGGCACGAACAACGAGTTCGGCTTCGACTACCTGCGCGACAACATGGCGCTGCACGTGGCCGAGTGCACCCAGCGGCCCGAATACAACTTCGCGATCGTCGACGAGGTCGACTCGATCCTCATCGACGAGGCGCGCACCCCGCTGATCATCTCGGGGCCGGCCGAAAAGGCCACCTCGTTGTACTACGTGTTCGCGAAGGTCGCCCGCGAGGTGCTCAAGCCCGAAGAACATTACATCGTCGACGAGAAGCACCACGGCATCTCGGTCACCGAGAGCGGCATCGCCGCGGTCGAGCGCGTTCTGGGCGTCCAGAACATGTACGACAACAAGAACATCGAGCTCGTGCATCATCTGCAGAACGCCCTCAAGGCGAAGCACTTTTTCCATCTCGACAAGGAATACATCGTGCGCGACCGCGAAGACGGCCGTCCAGGCAAGGAAGTCGTGATCGTCGACGAGTTCACCGGCCGCCTCATGTTCGGCCGCCGCTACTCGGACGGCCTGCACCAGGCGATCGAAGCGAAGGAAGGCGTCACGATCCAGCAGGAGAACCAGACGCTCGCCTCGATCACGTTCCAGAACTATTTTCGTCTCTATAGAAAGCTGGCGGGCATGACCGGCACCGCCGAAACCGAGGCGAAGGAGTTCAAGGAGATCTACAAGTGCGAGGTCGTCGTCATTCCGCCGAACCGGCCGAACATCCGGCACGACCTCTCCGACATCATCTACAAGACGGCCGAGGAGAAGTTCGAGGCGATCGTCGACCACATCATCGAGGTCGCCCAGACCAAACAGCCGATGCTGGTCGGCACGATCTCGATCGAGAAGAGCGAGCGGATCGCCGAGATGCTGCGCAAGCGCGGCATCCACCCCCAGGTCCTGAACGCCAAGTATCACGAGAAGGAAGCCGAGATCGTCGCGCAGGCCGGCCGCGAAGGCGCCATAACAATAGCGACTAATATGGCAGGCCGCGGCACCGACATCCTGCTCGGCGGCAACCCGGAGATGCTCGCCGCGCACGAGCTCGGGGTGAGGGAAGGCCCCGAATACGAGGCGGCGGTCGAAAATTTCCGCAAACTGTGCGCCGAGGAGAAGGAGCGCGTCGTCAAGGCGGGCGGCCTCTACATCATCGGCACCGAACGCCACGAGGCGCGCCGCATCGACAACCAGTTACGCGGCCGCGCCGGCCGCCAGGGCGACCCGGGCGCCAGCCAGTTCTACCTCTCGCTCGAAGACGATTTGATGCGCCTGTTCGGCTCGGCCAACATCGCCGGCTGGATGGAACGCCTGGGCTGGGAGCGCGGCGAGCCGATCGAACACCCCTGGATCTCGAAATCGATCGAGAACGCCCAGCGCAAGGTCGAGCACCACCACTTCGAAATCCGCAAGCACGTCCTCAAATACGACGACGTCATGAACCTGCAGCGCACGACGATCTACAAGGAGCGCCGCAAGGCTCTCGAGCAGGATGATATACATGATGATATTATATCCATGGTCGAGGAGACGATCCAGGAACACATGGACCGGGCCTTCAACCCCGAGATCGATCCCGACTCGTGGGATTACGAGACCTTCGCCGACGGTCTGCTCAAGATCTTCCCGATCGAGCGCCGCGTCGACCAGTGGAAGAAGCTGTCGCAGGAAGAACTGCACGACGAGCTGAAAAACGCGATCTTCGGAGCGCTCGAGGCGAAGCGCCAGGAAGTCGGCCCCGAGGACTTCAAACAGCTCGAGAAATTCGTCCTGCTGCAGATCGTCGATGCCAAGTGGAAAGACCACCTCCACAACATGGACAACCTGCAGGACGGCATTCACCTTCGCTCGTGGGGCCAGCGCGACCCGCTGGTCGAATACAAGATCGAAGGCCACAACATGTTCCAGGACATGATCGAGAATATCAAGGAAGACGTTCTCTACTACGTGTTCCGCATGCAGTACTCCCGCGCCGAGGAAAAGGAAGCCGCCGAGCAGAAACAGCAGGAAATGTCCTACAACCGCGGCGAGGAGGTCTCCGCCGCCGCGGCCCCGAAGCGCGCCGCGAACCAGATCGGCCGCAACGACCCCTGTCCCTGCGGCAGCGGCAAGAAATACAAGAAGTGCTGCGGCCAGGGCTCGTAACCCGAGTCGTTACATCCCGTTGCAGCTGGCGCAGGTTCGAACCCAACCCCTGCGCCAGCATGATGAAGCTCTTCAGGGCAGATCGTTCAGCAAATTCGCCATTTCGATCGCGCTGATCGCGGCATCCCAGCCTTTGTTGCCGGCTTTCGTGCCGGCGCGCTCGACGGCCTGCTCGATCGTGTCGGTCGTCAGGACGCCGAAGATCACCGGAACGCCCGTTTCGAGCCCGATCTGTGCGACACCCTTCGACACCTCGGCGCTCACATACTCGAAGTGGGGCGTCGAGCCTCGGATGACGGCGCCGAGGGCGATCACCGCATGATACTTCTTCGACGCCGCCAGGCGCCGCGCCGTGAGCGGGATCTCGAATGCGCCCGGCACGCGGGCCATGTCGACGTCGGCCTCGGCGACGTCGTGCCGCCGGAGCGCGTCGAGGGCGCCTTCGACCAGTTTCCCCGTGATGAACTCGTTGAATCTGCCCGCGACGATCGCGATTCTGAGCCCCGTGCCGATGAGTTTCCCTTCGAAAACGGCCATGATGTTTACCCTTTCTGGTAGATAAGATAAAATATATAATATTATATATATTCTGGCGAATCGGCGATGCCGCAAGCGTGGAACATGTGTCCGAGTCTGCGTCGTTTCGCATCGAGGTAGGCGGCGTTTTCCCGTTTCGGGGCCATCTCGACCGGAACGCGCTCGGTGATCTCGAGGCCGTAGCCTGCCAGGCCGCGAATCTTCCGGGGGTTGTTGGTCATCAGGCGCATCCTGCGGACGCCGAGATCGTGCAGGATCTGAGCGCCGATCCCGTATTCCCGGAGATCGGCCTCGAACCCGAGTCGCTCGTTTGCCTCGATGGTATCGCAGCCCCCTTCCTGAAGACGGTACGCGCGCAGTTTGTTCAGCAGGCCGATGCCGCGTCCTTCCTGCTGCAGATACACCACGACTCCGCGTCCTTCGGCTTCGATCGCCGTCAGGGCCGCGGCGAGCTGCTCGCCGCAGTCACATCGCAGGGAGCGGAAAACGTCGCCGGTCATGCAGGAAGAATGGACGCGTGTCAGCACGGGCTCTCCGTCGGCGATCTCCCCTTTCACCAGGGCCAGGTGCTCCTGGCCGTCGAGCCCGCAGGAGTAACCGACGATACGGAATCGGCCGAACGCGGTCGGGAGAAGGGCCTCGACCTCCCGGCGGACCAGCTTGTCGGAGAGCATCCTGTATTCAATGAGCTGCCTGATAGTGATCATGGACAGCCCGTGCGTCCGGGCGAATGCTGCAAGGTCCGGAAGGCGGGCCATCTCGCCGTCCGGCCGGATCATCTCGCAGATGACCGCCGCTTCGGCCGAGCCGGCGAGCCGGGCCAGGTCGACGGCCGCCTCGGTGTGGCCGGCCCGCTGAAGAACGCCGCCGCATCGCGCGACGAGAGGAAACACGTGGCCGGGTCTGCGAAAATCCCCGGCGCGGCGGGTTGGATCCGCAAGGGCCCGGATCGTGGCGGCCCGCTCGGAAGCGGAAATCCCCGTGCCGCAGCCTGCAAGGTCGATGCTGATCGTGAACGCCGTGCCGTGGGGATCCGAATTGCTCTGCAGCATGGGAGCCAGCTCCAGGCGCCTGGCGATGTTCTCCGACACCGGGGCGCAGACCAGACCTTTCCCGTGCGTGATGAGGAAGTTGACGGTGGCCGGCGTCGCCCGTTCCGCGAGAAAGGTCAGGTCGCCTTCGTTCTCTCGGTCTTCGTCGTCACAGACGATGACGATTCTCCCAGCCGCGAGATCCGCGACGGCTTTTTCTATCGCTGATAACATAGAACTCTTTCCTTTCTTCAGAAACCGCACGATTCGAGAAACGAGAGACTGAGTGGCCCCCTGGATGCCGTGCGATCATCCGGACAGGGAACTCCGTATTTCGCGAACAGGTCACACTCGATGTTGACCGGCGCACCGGCCGGCTTGTCGCTGAGCCCTGACGCCAGCCTGGTGTGCGGGATGAGCGAAACCGAGAACGAGGTCCGATCGAGCCCCATGATCGTGAGACTCGTGCCGTCGACAGCGACGGACCCTTTCGACACCATCTTCCGAAGCAACGCCGGCGTCGCCGATATCCGTACAATGTCGGCGTTTTCACGGCGGAATCGCGAGACGATCCGGCCTGTTCCATCGATATGTCCTGATATAAAATGTCCCCCGACCCTTTTGCCGGCGGCGAGGGCGCGTTCGAGATTGACCGTATTCCCCGGTCTGCGGAGAGATAGCGTCGTCACTCGCGCGGTTTCGGGCATGACGTCGGCGGTGAACCCGTCCGGATGCAACGCCGACACGGTCAGGCAGACGCCATCGACGGCGATACTGTCGCCCACGACCGTTCCTTTCAGGACATCGATGGCGGCAATGTGGAGAACGAAAGCGCGTCCCGGCCTTCTGATGCTCACGATCCTGCCGAGTTCTTCTACGATGCCGGTGAACATGGGAGCCTCCGTTTCGGAACCGCGACGATCCTGACGTCGTCGCCCGTGCGCGTGATGTCGCGGATCTCGAGTTCCGGCGCGGCCGCGACCGAGGCGATGCCGGTTCCGCCGAACGCGCAGGGGGCATCGATTCCGCCGATCAGCCTGGGAGCGACATACAAAACGATCTCGTCGAACAGCCCCGCGTCGAGAAATGCGCCGTGAATCGTCGCGCCGCCTTCAACGAGCAGGGATTGGATGTTTCGCGCCGCGAGGCGGTCGAGAACGGCGGCTACGGAGATCCGCTCACCGAGATAGACGACCTCGGCCCCGGATGCCTCAAAGGCGGCCGTCGCGGCGGGATCGGCCGACTGCGTGGTGAAGATCACGGTGGGCGCCGCCCCGTTCACCACCTTCGACGCCGGCGGGGTGCGAAGGCGGCTGTCGAGGACGACGCGCAGGGGTTGGACGCTTCCGTTCGGGAGGCGGGCGGTCAGCTCGGGATCGTCGGCCAGCACCGTGCCGATTCCGACGAGAATCGCATCGGTTCCGTGCCGCAGCAGATGGGCGTCGGTGCGAGATTCCGGACCGGAAATCCAGCGGCTTTCGCCGGTGTGGGTGGCGATCCTGCCGTCGAGGCTCACGGCGGCTTTCAGCGTCACCCGGGGGCGCCTTTCCCGGTGAAACAGGAAAAACGCTTCGTTGATCCGGCGTGCTTCCTCGGCCAGGAGGCCGACCTCGACCGCGATGCCCGCCTTGCGCAGTCTGTCGATCCCTTTCCCGGCGACAAGGGGGTTCTCATCGGCCGTGGCGACGACGATGCGGGCGACACCGGCTTCGATCAGCAGGTCTGCGCAGGGCGGCGTCCGGCCGTGATGTGCGCACGGTTCCAGAGTCACGTAGGCGGTCGCGCCCCGCGCACGGTCGCCGGCCTGGCGAACCGCGAACGCCTCGGCGTGTGGGCCGCCGGCCTGAAGGTGAGTTCCCGTGCCGACCACGCGGCCGTCCCCAACGAGAATGCAGCCGACCGAGGGGTTGGGGCGTGTCTGGCCGACCGTCAGGCGGGCGAGTTCCAGCGCCCGGCGCATATAAAATTCGTCATCCATCCGCTTTGCTCCGTCATGCGAAAGATCCGTTGCCGGATGCGATCCGGAGCAGGAAGTGCGGAAAAGCGACGAGGTGCGCGCGAACGAACGCGCGGCTCGTTCCTTCTTCCATCCAGCCTGTACTGTCGGTTCCGGAGTCTCACCGGATCGGCCGCGCCGACGTGATCGACGCGGTTCGCGGACTTCAGGTCTCTGCCTGATCACCGCCGAGCGGGAATTTCACCCTGCCCCGAAGGAACACCTTTGGCAAACCGCCGGTAACCTATCAGAGATTCCCGTTCATGTCCAGCCGTCGATTCATGTCGCGATTCGAGCCGAACGACGAACCGCCGTACTGCAAAGGGTGATGAGACCCACATGCCGGTCGCAGAGACCCTCTCCGTGACTCGACGGTCGCGCAGGGGCGGGGATTGTGGTATGCTTACGAACCATGGGACGGAGACGGGACGGTTCGAGACGCAGGGCGATCACGTTGCTCGAGGTGTTGATCGCGCTGACGATCCTGTCCACCGTTCTGCTGCCCATCGGGATGTTCTTGATCGAGTATCTGAAGGGCAGCAGCGAACTCGGCGATTATCACCAGGTCATGAACATTCTCGAGGAAAAGATGGAACAGGCCCTGGCCCTGCCCTACGACGCCCTGCCGGCCGGCGTCTCGAAAAACATCCGCCTCGGAAAGGACTTCGGCGAAGACGGGAAACGCGCCGCCTTTCTCGACCTTCGTCCCGCCCAGCTCGGCGTCCAGGAGGTCAGATTCGATCTGCATGTCGAAGTGGTGCCGCTCGAGTTTTCCGCCGTTGCCGATCCCCGCACGGGGCGGATGGAGCGGACCAGTCTCGATAACTCGTACAAACGCCTCGTTCTGAAAGCGACGTGGGGGACCGCCGCCCCGCATACGCTCGATCTCGTCGCATACAAGGCCGATCTGTGAACGGTCTCAGACGTCGCGGTATCGCGCTTCCCATCGTCTTCGGCATCATTCTCTGCTTCGCCGTCTGGGTGGGTTCGCTCTCCTGGACGATGTCGAACAGCCGCGGCCGGTTCATGTACGCGTTCAAACTCAGGAAGGCGTATTTCATGGCTCGATCTGCCCTGCAGCATTTCTTCCTGAAGATGAAGGTCATGCAGCGCCGGCTGCCCGAAACGATGGCCGTGCTCGAAGGGGCATCGACGGCAGACTGGAACGCGCTTTCGAGTTCGTTCATCGAAGATATCGTCATCCCGGAGGACGCTCCGGCATCATATACGCTCTCGTATGGAATCGACAGCTTCTCCATCGGCAGCCGGGATCTCGAGAAAGGCGAAATGACGATCGAGATCGTCGCCGGCGGGAAGGCTGATGGCCTGGGGGAGAGCATCCGCCGAATCTACCGCGTGACCCGGTAATGGGCACGACATCTCAGGAGGAACACCCGTGGATTTTGCAATTGCAGAACGCCTGCGTGAAATGAAGTCACGGCTCTCCGGCATCGGTGAGCATCTTTGACCTGCCCAGACGAAAGAGGCAGATCCAGGAGCTCGAAGAGCTGACGTTACAACCCAATTTCTGGACCGATCGGAACCGCGCCCAGAGCACATCTCAAAAACTCGCCGAGTTGAAAAAGTCGTGCGAGGCGTTCGAGACGCTCGCGGCCGAGATCAAGGACACCGCCGACCTGCTCGAGATCGCCGATGCCGAGCACGACGTGACGATGTTCGAACAGCTCGTCGCCCAGCTCGACCCGCTGGTCAAAAGGCTCGACACGCTCGAGTTGACGACGTTCCTGTCGGAGGAATACGACGCTTCCGACTGCTACGTCTCGATCAAGC
Source organism: Candidatus Ozemobacteraceae bacterium (assembly GCA_035373905.1). NCBI lineage: Bacteria > Candidatus Rifleibacteriota > Candidatus Ozemibacteria > Candidatus Ozemibacteraceae > Candidatus Ozemibacteraceae bacterium. The sequence goes on from DAOSOK010000072.1 coordinate 7,785, forward strand.
CGGGCGCCGGCGGCACCGAGTCGTGCGACTGGGCGTCGATGCTGTACCGCATGTACTGCCGGTGGCTCGACAGGAACGAGTTCAAATACGAAGTGATGGACCTGCAGGAAGAAGAACAGGGCATCAAGTCGGTCACCCTGCTCGTGAAGGGCACCTACGCCTACGGGTATCTCAAGGGGGAAAAGGGCGTCCATCGGCTCGTGCGCATTTCCCCCTTCGACTCGAACGCGCGCCGGCACACCAGCTTCACGGCGGTCGACGTGACGCCGGTGCTGCCAGACGACGCCGACATCGAGGTGCGCGACGAGGACATCAAGCTCGACTTCTTCCGCAGTTCGGGCGCCGGCGGCCAGCACGTCAACAAGACCAGTTCGGCCGTTCGCATCACCCATCTGCCGACGGGCATCGTGGTCGCCTGCCAGATCGAGCGCAGCCAGCACCAGAACCGCGAGGTCGCGCTCAACATGCTGAAGGCGAAACTCTACAAGCTCCAGCAGGAGAGCCGCGAGAAGGAGCTGAAAAACCTCCAGGGCGACCAGAAGAACATTTCGTTCGGAAGCCAGATCCGCTCGTACGTCTTCTGCCCTTACACGCTGGTGAAGGACCTGCGCACCGGCGAACAGACCAGCGACGTGCACGGCGTGATGGACGGCGATCTCGACCGCTTCATCAACGGATACCTCAAATGGCATGCCGCCGGCGAAAAACCGCGCGGCATCGGCGCCGACGGCGAGGAGGAAGAGGAAATCTGATCCGTCGCGATGCAATGATGTTCCGTGAGCCGATCGCCCGCACCCTGTCGCCCGCCCTGCGCGGAACGGCGGGGGGTGGGGCGTTTCCTGCGCGGGGAAGCGCGATGTTCCTGCTCCTGACGGTCGTCGGCCTGCTGTATATCTTCGGCACGATGTTTGTGACGTATATGACGCAGGAGCGCGCACAGACGGCGAAGCAGGGCGACGGGATCGTCGCCTACTACCTGGCCGAGGCGGGCATCGAAAAGGCGCAGGTGAAGATGCGCGAACTGTTCACCGAGAAGCTGCTCAAGGACGGAGAGATCAACGACCGCCTGCTCGCGCTGCTTGACATCGACCGGGCCGAGAACTTCCAGCTCAAGATCGAGATTGCCGACGGAGAGCTGATCAAGAACGGCGCGGCGGAAGTGCTCGTCGAGGTCACCAACCTCAAACTGACCCCGTTCAAGACGTATATCGACGAGTATGAAGAGGTGCCGTCCCCGCTGAAGATTTACCGGAAACAGAATCGCGACACCTACGCCGACAAGGCACTGGGCGGCTGGGAAGGCAACCTGCGTTTTATATCGACAGGTACATTCAAAAAGACTTCGCGCAAGGTCGAGATGATCCGCGACTTGAAAGTCAGCGACCTGACGCCGCCGGCCGAGAACTACACGCTGTTCGTCTCCGGGAAGAAGGACGAATACATCAAGGAAGGCGAGTTCCGCGTCCGCAACTGGAGCGTCGTCCGTTCCCTCAAGGAGATGATCGACGAGGTCGTCAAGCGCACGAACGAGGCCGTCCAGGAAACCCTCGGCAACAACGCCGAAGCCCTGTTCTGGGAGCCCAACACCGTGAACATGATCAGCTTCGAGGGCGACGTCAAGGTGAAGGTGCTGAAAGTCATCCGCAAGCTCGTCATGTCGGTCACGGACGTGAAGATCAAGGACTACGTCGATACGACGATCCAGAACCTGCACCCATATCTCTGGGGGAAGATCCGCACGAACGGCCGTCTGCACGTCTACCTGCCGTTTTTCGCCGCCGACGATATCATCAACTATTTCGAGGACAACTCGATCTTCTCGCACCAGCGCCCCGAGATCGGATACCTGTTCTGCAACAACCAGCTCCACGATCCATATCTGAGCAAATATACCTACTACGAGGGCGAGATCATCCGGTATTACCAGAAACTCAAACCCTACGTGCTGGGCATCACCGAGACGCCCTACCCAAGCTCGGATCCGTATACGATCAACACCAAGTTCGACTTCACGTCGAGGCATCCCGACAAGCTCATGCCTCTCCAGCTCGAGCGCATCAGAAAACATGCGAAAGAATATGCGCACGAATTTTACGAGGGCGACCTGAACGTGAAGGGAACATATGCCCGCCCCGCCTCCCTCTGGGGCATCATCTACGTGCAGGGCAACGTGTATATCGGCGGCCGCATCTCCGGCCAGGCGATGATCGTCACCGAGGGCAACGTGATCCTGACGGACAACGTCATCCACGACAGCGCCGACAGTTTCCTGTCCGTCGTCGCCCTCAACGGCCTCGTCACCTTCCGGCAGGGAATGACGAAGGCGAAGGTCGAGTCCGCCATCTACGCGAAGAACAGCATCAAGGGCGGCGAGCAGATCTCGATTCTCGGCAATCTCGCCGTCGAGAACCTCAACCGCATGGAAAAGGAAGAGGGGCCGGTCCTGATGCCAAAACGCGTCTTCATCAACTACGACTCGAACCTCAAGAGCCAGACCGGCAACAACGT
>DAOSOK010000073.1 GCA_035373905.1 Candidatus Ozemobacteraceae bacterium
GTCGAAGCACGAATGCACTCGCCCTTCGACAAGCTCAGGGCGAACGGCTGTGCCAAGTCGATCTGGAGGAATTATATTTTACTCGTGATAGCTGTTGCCTAACATATGAGACGAGTAGTAACAAGGAGAATCCAATGACTGGCAATGAAAAGAAGCTCCCTATGGGCAAGGCGAGATTTCTCTTTCTCTCCCTCATGGCGGTCGTCTGTCTTTCCTTCGGAGCCATCCTGCTCTATCAGATCGGCCTCGAGGCGTGCGGCAACCGGCATGTCCGGGAGGCGGAGACGAAGGCCATCAGTGCGGTCGCGCATCGCTCCACCGAATTTGCGGAGTTCATCGACGCTCGCAAATCGGGCGTAAAAGCATTCTCACAGGAGATCATATCTCTCTATGGCAAATGGCGCGTCGTGAAATCCTACCTGCCATTCGCAGACGGGGACGGTCATAAAAAGTACATTATCGAAAAATTCGACGAGCATATCTTTTCACAGAAAGATCTGAGTTCGGCAATCCAGCGTTCTATCGAGGAAAGTCTGAAGGATCTCGACGGGATTGAAAACGAACTTGCCGTTGCGGTTCGGCAGGAACTGCTGGGGCGTTCGTTATCGCCGGATGAAATGCCTCTTGCGGCGGATGAGTTCAGAAAGGCGACGAGACGCATCATCGAGGCTTCTCAGTGGGATGCAGCGAAGGCCGCCGGACAACTCGTCGTTTCGGAGATCGTTTCGACTATAGGGACGCAGATATTTATCCGGCTCGGCGTTTCTTCGGCGATTCTGGCGACCAGCGCGGCGAATTCCTGGTGGTCTTTCGGCTCCTCGGTCCTGATCGGACTCGTCGTGGATTCCGTCTGGGAATGGTATGACGATCCTGCTGGAGATATCGAACGCGAAATGATCACTGCGCTCGACAATCTGTCGTCGAACGGCGCCAGGGCGATCAATGATGAACTGCTCAAGATCGTTGCCGAAAGACGCGAACGTTGGAATAAAACCGTATCGAGGATACTGCCATGAAAACACTCCGCATCATTCTTCTCATCGCCCTCTTCGCCTCGAGTCTCACCGACCCGGTGACCGCGGGCCCCGTCACGAAACTCGTCCGTGAAACCGCAGAGTCCATCCTTTCGAAATTCGGAAGAGGAGTTGCGGGGGAAACGGTTGAAGAAGTGGCGGAGACGACGGCAAAAATGATCACGAGGTATGGTGACGATGCACTGCCGCTGCTCCGCAAATCCGGGCATGCCGGCTTCACCGCTTTGAAAGAGGCGGGCGAGCAGGCCCCGGATGTGATACGGTTCTGCGCAAAACAAGGCGACGAGGCGATCTGGCTGATTTCTCAACCGAAAAAGCTTACCATTTTTCTCAAGCATGGCGACTCGGCTGGGCATGCCTTGTTGAAGCATCCGGGGATCGCCGACAACCTGATCGGAGCATACGGCGATGACGCCGTCGGTGCCTTGAACAAGGTTTCCAGGCAGAGCGCGCAACGGCTCAATATGCTTGCGAATGAAGGCTTGCTGAGCGCAACAGGCCGCAGTTCGGAACTTCTTCCGATCATTCGCACCTATGGCGACGAAGCTATGGATTTTATCTGGAGGAACAAGGGGGCTCTCGCCGTCACAGCGGTTCTCGTGACATTTCTGGCAGATCCTGAGGCCTATATCAGGGGAGGAAAGGAACTGTCCGTCGATCTTCTCACAAAAACGACGATCTGGCCGATGATTTTTCTCGGGATTCTCATGATCACGTTTCTGCCATTCATCGTGAGAAGGTTCGCCCTGGCTCGCTCAGAACTCAAATCCAAGGCCAGTCCCGAATGAAACCGGATCTCTGATCGGAAGGAATATGGATACAGCCTGGAAATATATATCATATCTGTATATATTTATTTGACAACCCATGTTTACAGCCGCTTCGCCCAATCTGAAAGGCAGAGAGGCTTCAAGACCTCTTTATAGACATCACTGTCGTTGATGTCTTTTTCGTACTGGTCGTGGCGGGAGATCGGGTGGAGGCGGTAGACGTTCATCGTCTTTCCGGGGTGGTCGGCCTGGAACAGGATGCGGCCGGGGTTCGCCGAGAGGGCCAGGACGCCGGAGGATTTTGCGAGGGTGTTTTCCTGGCGGTAGGCGGGGTCGGTCGCGTAATATATCAGAGAAGATATCGCCCACTCGAAGAACGTTTTGTCGGTCCGGGACGCCTCGAGCGTTCGCCGGACCTGGGCCGTCGCCTGGACCGCATAGGCGGCCGGGTCGTCCAGGCTTGCCAGTAGCCGGGGGCCGAAGCCGTCGTCCTCGTAGGTCTGGCCGCGCAGCCATTGGAGCAGGCTTTCCGCCTGGGCCGACAGCAGATCGGCCTCCTGGCGCGACGCGGGCGGCGCGGCCCGAAACCGGAGATGGAACAGCGAATGTTCGGCCGCCAGGAGATCCTCGACCACGCGGTCTCCGGTCGTCTGCACGTATCGGAGGAGGGCGTCGAAATGGCGTGAGAGCGCCGCCGGATCGCTTCCCAGGCCGGGTATGAGGCGCTGGAGTTCCGGCCGGGGCTCGGGAGAGCCGGTCAGCAGATCGAGGCAAAGGTCCCGGTCGGTTCCCAGAAGCTCCAGCACCGCGTCACGCGAAACGTCTCCCGCCTGCACCAGGGGCTTCAACCGCGACCAGGCCTCGGCGCGCCACGGGCCGGAAATGCGCCATACCGAGGGAATTCCCAGGAGCGCCGTCGGGTCGAGGCGCTCCGCGTTCCAGAGCAGGCCTGCGCGGAATGCGAGCCGATGCGCGTCGGCGGGCCCGCCACGCGGCCGGAACGTCGCGTGAAGAAGGTGCAGAAGCTCGGCGTCCCACACGGAGCCGATCGCCTTGAAGAACCGGATGCCCGACCGCTCGTCCATCGCCAGCGCTTTCTCCCAGCCATGGAAATACCCCGGCATGGCCCGCCACGGCGCCTCCGGAAGAAGTTCGGGCGAAACGCCGGCCCAGAGGGCCAGGGCCCGGGCGGCGGGCGACGCGGCCGCATCGCGAACCGCCGCCTCCTCGGAATACCCGGCCGCCAGCCGGAAGACGGCCTGGAAACTTCGCACGGCGTCATCGCCTTTGCGCGCCTCGAGCAGTTCCCGATCCGGCTCATCGCCGGCGAGATACAGGGCCAGGAAACACCTCCACCGCCACCAGGTTTCGTCAGGTTTCGCGCGTTCCATGGCCTGAACGAAGAATTCACGCCCCTTCGACGCCCCGTTCTGCACGTCCAGAACGCCACGCACCCACCCCGCGACGGCGCCGGGAAGCGAAGCCGCCACGGTCTTGGCAAGCGCCGCCTGCCGGCTCAGTAGCGCGTGCTCCAGGGCGAGGTGCAGAATCCCGACATCGACCCTGGGAAGCAGGGCCATCTTCTCGAGCGCCTCCCGAAAATCCCGATGCCCGAACAACTCCCGCACCTCGCCGGTCATCGCCTCCAGCCGAGGCCCCGACGCGAGAAGAAAACCCTCCAGCTCGAGCAACGCCGCTTCGATCTCCCGCCTCGAAGAAGCCGAAAGAGCGAGAACGCCGGCGGCCGCAAGCCGCCCGAGCCCGTGAAAAAGGGCCGGCAGGCCGTTGTTGACCAGCCTCTGCATCAGGTAGACCAGGAGCTCCGTGCCCGGAAGATCCACACGATGTCCGGGCACGTCGTTTCCCGCGAGATCCCCCAGAAGGACCGGATCGGTCACGGCGTCCAGATCCTTCAGCTTCAGCACGGCGGGCACGGCTTTTTCCGCATCCGCATATCTGCTTCGATGGCGTTCGAGCCACTCATGCCAGGAAGGATTCGACGGGACGTTCCCGGCAAGAACCTCCAGGAACGCCTGGCGGTGCAGGTGAAACTCCGCCAGACTGCCCAAAAGAAGCTCCAGCAACTGCGCAAACCCTTTCCTGAGCGGCCCCGCCCCTTCGACGGCCAGCAGGTCTTCCACCGTCATCCAGGCGCGGGCCTCGAGCGAGACCGCATCTGCGGCATCGGCCCAACGCCTGCCGTGAGCCTTCAAAAACGACAACTCCTCGACCTGCCTCTTGAGGGGAAGATCGCGCAGGCCGCCGAGATACGTTTCGACATCCGTGCCCAGAAGAAAGCACGCGCGATCCGCCCTGAGGTCGCCGGTTCCCGCCCGAATCTCCTCGGGCGGAACCAGGGGGCAGTTCAGGCGCGCCTGCCATTCGACGATGCGGACCGCATCTTTCCCCCCGGCGATCGGCTCGCGGGTCTGGCCCAGCACCCATTTCAGCGGCCTCACGTCCGCCCCGGCGCGGTCGAGCACCTGGATGACGCCTCTGCGGGGCGCGCCGCCCGCGATGGCCTCGGCGCCCCGGGTCCAGTTGAGCCTCTCGGGGTGCGTCGCGGCCGTTTTCACGAGGCTCTCGAGCGTTGCCGAGGCAGGGGCGCGGGAACTGTCGCCGCTGACCGTCTCGGGCGCCACATTTGGGTAAATCGCCCGCAGTCTGGCTCGCTCGGCCGCAACGGCCGCCTTCAGCCCCGAAGGCGCGCACCCGGCCAGGGCATCGAACCAGGCGATCTTCCGGGCCGGGTTCTGTTCCGTCATGGCCAGCGCCAGCGCCTCTTTCGCGCACCCCTGGTCGAGCAGCCGGCGAAACAGCTCCGGCCCGCGGGTATAGGGAATCCGCCGGATCGCGGCCCGGAGCACGGCATCGGTGACGGCCGCCACCACGGCGAGATGACTCCCGCGGTGCGCCAGCTCTTCGCGACCGGCCCGAAGATTCAACAGAAGTTTTCCGATCGACACGGTCTGCTTCCGCAACGGCTTGAACCAGACCAGATTCCCCCGATTCTCTTTCATCGTTCCTCTCCTTTTCGAGCCGGATTTTACACGCCGACGACGTTCAGTATCAGCCAAATCGGAACGAAAGGCAAAGCCGGCGTCGATATCGGCGACGTTTTTTGAACCGGCTCGACCGGACCGCCTTTGACATGATCGGAACGGCATCGCCAGGCCGCCCCGAGGAACGCAGGTCTTCCCGGCCGAGCCAAACGACCTCGCGGCGGCGGGCGTTCCATCGAAAGATTCGATATTCAAGGAGATAGAATATGTCAGCATCTATTCAAACATCACCAAACGCAACTCCCCGTGTATCCCGCATACGAAGCGCCCTGTTCGCGGCGGTCGGAATTTTCCTGATTCTTCTCGTTTCGGACGTCATGTCCGCAACCTCGCCGAATGCGTTCATCACGCTGTCCGACGTCGAATTGAGACCTGAACAGACGGCCCAGATCAGGAGCATTCTTTCGGGGAACCAAATAAAATATAGACACAATGATAATATGACCGAAATTCTCGTCCGGCGCCGGGACAAGCCGTATGTCCTGCTCCGTCTCGCCCAGGAACGAGTCGCTCTCGATGCGCGGTCGGGCTGGGGGAAGTTGATTTCCGACGAGACCGATCCGGATCACTCTTCCGACGCCTTCGTCCAGAGCGAAGCGGAGCAGGCGCTCCGACGGCTGGACGCCATCGACGATGCGAAAGTATCCATCAATCGATACAGAAAAAATCCGAAAAACTTCTCCCTTAGTATCGTATTAAGAATACTTCCAGAGACCGACGTGACCGACGACCAGGTCAAAGCAATCAGGGAGTGGATCTGCCGCGAATTCGACGATCTGCCGCCGGAAAAGGTGGTCATCACGGATACGAGAGCCAGAAACCTGGGCGCCTGAATTGCCGGCGATCGCCGGAGTCGAAAAGGAGCGAGACGAATGAAAACCAGCATGTTCGGTAAGCGGCGCGTGAAGATGGATGCGACGGTTCTGCACCCCCGCATCGAGGCGAACGATTTCGAGTGTTGCGAGTGCACGCCCCTGCCGCTGTGGGAGCGGGCGCTCTCGGCGCTCGCGGTGTTCCGCCCGTTCGCGTGCGTCGGGGTCGGCCCCGTGACGCGGCGGTCGATTCCCATGGTCGCGATCCGCCTGCGCGCCGACCTGGCGAACTGTCTTCTCGACCAGGACGAGTGGGGCTGGCTCCAGCCGATTCTTCTCGACTGGGAATCGCGGCTCGTCGCCGACGGAATCGGCCTGTATGTCGAGATCGCCCGCACGCTCTCGGTCACGGGAACGACGCTGACGACGCATCGCGCGATGGAGATCCGGCTGGTCGGGAAGAAGCGGGACGCGCAGTCTTCGCAGGCCTCGTGGGACTGGTTTCTGAAGGTCTGCCGGTGGATTCACGCCCTGGATGCCGACTGCCAGCCCCTGCTCGGCGGCACCGCGGCCGTCCAGTGAAGGAAAAGGAGTTTCCGATGAACGATCGTACGAGTTCGATCCGCGCGCCGCGCCGCATCGCCGGCCGCACCGCGGAGCCGTGGGAGAAGGAGTGGCATGGCCGGCTGGTCGACAAGGCCCTCGACGAGCGGTGGCTCGAGGCGCTCAACCACCTGTCCGGCATGCGCCTGATCAGTATCTGCGCCGGCCACTCCGTGAGGAACGGCCGCCGCGGAAGTCCGGCCCACGTCAACATGCTGATGACCGAATGTCCCGGGGCCGGGCCGGAGGCGGACGACGCCTGGCATCCCCTGCTTCTCACGCTTGCCGACGGATTTTCCGGTCTGCCGGGCATGGAGGCCACCCGCATCGAGCTTTCCGAGCGGCTGACCGTCAGCGACGGATGCGGCCGCGACGGGCCCCGGGTGCGGATCGCGCTTTCCCTGCACTGCCCCGCCCCGCGGCGGAGCGAGGAGCTGACGCCGGACGTCCGGGCCTGGTTCGAAGCCGCCTGCGCCGCGCTCGCCCGGCTCGATCACGACATCGCCCGCAGGCATTCCCGCCGCATCGCCGGCCCGGGCCGCGCCGAACCCGACAACGGCAATAGAATACCTGATAATACACACTGACCCGGCGCGTTCGGCGATTTCGGCGTTTCACTACGACTCGCCACAAAGCAACGTGACACTCATCACGTTTATTTGCGTACATGATGCCGTTCGTGCTGAGCTTGTCGAAGCGCGAAAGTTCTCGCCCTTCGACAAGCTCAGGGCGAACGGCTGTATCACGTCGGGCCGCATATAATCTATTTCAGTCACAATAGTTATCGTCTGACATATGAGATGAGCTGCATCCGTCACGCCGATGCGTTATCCAGACGCGGTCTTTTTTTGAACCGGCGGCGAAGGAGCGCCTTGAAGTTGGTGAGCGGCGGCGACGATGAGGTTTCACCGTGTCGCGCCGCAGACAAAACCGTCAGAACGAGGAGGCTTGTATGAACGAGCTCGAACGAGAGTGGCAGAAAGCAGTGGCCGCGCAGGAACCCCGTCGCCGCGCTCCGAACATCCTCTGGGCGGCGTTGTTCCTCGTCATCGCGATCGTTCTCCTGAAATGGTCGATGGTCCCGGTCAAGCCGAAGATGCCGGGCCTGGACGAGGCCGCTGTCAACCGGTTCCTCGACCGCGCGTCGAGCCTCAATGCCGCCGCCTGGGTCCGTTTCCGGGACAGGATGCAGGCGACCGTCGAAACGTCGAATCGGAACGCGGAGGAACGGATCGGAAAAGCCGCCGCGAAGATGTCGAGCATCGGCTCCTGCAAGAATATCATCTACTATCTCGCCTGCGACAAGGCATTCGGCGGAAACCGTATCGATGCCTATATCAACGACAAGCTCGATCCCGTGCTTCGCACCACGGCCGAGGAGACGGCCCGGGAGTTCAAAGCGCATCTCGACGCGTATAAAACCGAACTCGAAACCATCGTCATGAACCTCGGCTTCAACCTCCAGAACGTCCCCGGGCTCGGGCAGGGCTCGATCTACGGAATCAGCATCAGGGACCTGCAGACCGTCGATCTCGACGCCCCGCTGACGAATCTCGGGATCAACGTCACCGGGCTGTCCGTCGCCGTCGCCTTCGACGCATACGCGATCTACACCGGCCTGTTGACGAGGCTGGCCGGCTATGCCGTCAGCGTGGCGTCCAGGCTCTTCGCCAGATATGTGACCCGCATGGCCACCCTGGTCGTTGTGCCCTGGCTGGACGGCCCTCTACCCATCGGGGACGTGATCGCGGGAATCGGCCTTCTCTGGACCGGGTGGGAAATCGCGCACCTGGGGCCGCGGTTCGAGGCGGAGCTGATCGCCGTGCTGACGGATGCCCACCGCCAGGGCCTGCAACAGTTGCTCGAGCAGACCGTCGGGGCCGCCGCGCGCCTCAATGAGGGGTTCGCCGAGTTCTTCAAGTCCCTGCATCCGTAACGTGAAAGGAGCAACCGTATGTTCGCGAAAAACCGGGTTCTCTGGATCGTGTTCCTCGTCGTTCTGACCGTCGTCCTGGACGGCGCGGCGCACGCCGCCGTGCCGGGAATCGGCCGTCTTTTTTCCCAGTTCGGAAAGGCCGGCGCACGGAAGGCGATCGGAAAGACCGCCGGCAAAGCGGTCGCCGAGTCTGCCGGAAAGGCTGCAGGCAAGGCCCTGACGTCGGTCGGCTCGAGCGTGACGCGTGAAACCGTCACGACGGCGCTCGAAAAGGCCGCCCCTCGAAGTCTCATCGAGAAAGTGACTCCCGGGCAGATCCTCGCGGTCGGCGGAGCGGCCGGCATCGTCATCGCCGCCGACGGGGCCGCCGACGCCATGCACGAGATCGCCAACCCCACCGGGAACGCGCTGGGAAAAGCCATCGACGGGACAGCCACCTCGTCGGAACGGGTGATCGGCGAGCTCCGCGGTTTCTTCGACGGGGTGGCCCAGAGTATGCTGTTTTATACTTCCGTGCTGTTCTTCTGCGCGTCGTTCATCCTGTTCTGGCGATTCGGCCTCATGCCCTGGCACCGCAAGAGCGATGCGGCCGAAGCGCCGGCCCGCGGCGGGAAGCCGGACGGTTGCGGTTCCCCGCCGGCCCCTGACATCTCCGATGCCGAAGTGGTCGGGGCACGGAACTCGGAACGCAACCGAGGACCTTGTTGAGTCCCGCGGAATCGAAGCCGGTTTCGCGTTCGTTCGCGCTGAGCCTGTCGAAGCGCGAGAGCAATACTGAGTCTTGCTGAATCGAAGCCGGTTTCGCGTTCCCGTTCGCGCTGAGCCTGTCGAAGGGCAAGTGATTCTCGCCGTTCGACAGGCTCAGGGCGAACGGTTTTTCTTTCTGCAGGTCCCAATGGCAAGCACTTATCGCCGAGAGGCGCTTCCGTCACTTTTCACGGAAGCTGGCAGGCCTGCTCCGGCTGAAAAACCGCGGATAACGTTGCCTGATCGGTCGATATGGTGTAAAGTAGAGGAAGGAGTTCTTTGAAAAGAGGAGAAGAGGGAAGAAGCTCGCCGGATTTTTCCGAGCACCTGGCACCCCCCTCGCAAACCCGCTGTTTTCGTCGAGGTACTCGGAAAATGAAATCCGCTCCCAGTGCGGGTTTAGACCCATCGAGGGGGCCCCGGCTGAATTTTCAGCAGTTTTTTCGGGGGGGTGCTCGGAAACCGCCCCGCCAGCCCTCTCCTGATCATCCTCCCCAAGGCCACCCTCTAACCCCCAACCCCACCAAATCGGGGATTGAAAC
>DAOSOK010000074.1 GCA_035373905.1 Candidatus Ozemobacteraceae bacterium
GAGACGATGGATCGTTGATTCTACCCTACCCACGCCGAATAGCGAAGAGCCAAAACTGTCTTGTTCGCCCAGCACGGCCTCGACCTTGTTCGGAATCTGACCGATGAGGTGTGCCGGGTGAACAGGGGAATGGCGCGCATGATTTCCTGGCGTGAGATGCACCTCGAAGATCCGGAGGTGAGGGCGGATGTCTGAATCCCTTTCCTCGATGATTTCGACCGTTCTAGAGATCTATGGCACGGCCCTGCCGGTTGGTCTGCTGATCGCGGCGACGGGTGCCCTGTTCGGCGTGTTTGTCGTTCTCAAGCGCGTGGTGTTCATCGGGGTGACCCTGTCCGAAGCCGCGGCCTGCGGCATTGCTCTGGGTCTGCTCCTGGGGTGGCCCACGTTCGTTGGCGCGCTTCTGACGGCGATGCTGGTGGTCATTCTCCTCGGCCTGCCGTTCGAACGATGGCTGAATCTGCCGCGCGATACCTTCCTCGGCGTGCTGTTCGTGGCATTTTCGGCCGGCAGTATCGTGCTGGTGGCGAAAAGCGGGTTCGGGCTCGAAAAAGTTAAGAACCTGCTGTTGGGCAGCCTGCTGTTCGCCTCGCCCCATGATCTGTGGCTCATCATGGCCGTTCTGCTGCCGTGCGCAGCCTGGCTCCTGGCGAGCATCAGACCCACCGTCTACGCCTTTCTCGACCCCGACGCGGCGCAGGTGCTGGGTATCCGGGTGCGGGTGATGGAGTTCGCATTTTTCGTTGCCCTGGGTGCCGTTGTGGCGGCTGCATCGAAAATTGCCGGAGTGCTGCTGATCTTCTGCTACCTGGTCGTCGCGCCCGGAGCCGCCCTTGTCCTGTACCACCGGCTTGCGGGAGTGCTCGTGCTCTCCGCCTCGATCGCCTGCCTGGTGACCTTCGGCGGAATCCTGGTCTCTTACCGGTTCGATCTCCCGCCAAACCAGACGATCGGTCTGGCTCACTGCCTCGTGTTTCTCCTGGCGGTTCTCACCAGGACCAGGCTGCCGGGAATTGCGTGGCGAAGCGGGATTCCCTTTACCGGCCTTGCGACCGCCGCGTGTCTGCTCTTCCTGCTGACCGTGCCGGTCGATGGACAGCGCTCCGATTCGACACCGCCTCCGTACCCTCGTGAGCCGGCAGTCTCGGGCGAATCAGCGACAGCCGTCGAACCCCACTCTGCTGCAACGAGCGACTGGCCGGCTGTCGTCGAGCGCATCGGTGCCGATTTTCGGACGCGCGGGCGGGGGGCGATTCCCGATGCGGTGGCGTTTCTCCGCCGAGACCCGCCGCTGTTGTTCCGCGCCCAGGTTGTAGCAGAAATTGAGAATACGATCGCGGCCTCGTCCGGCTGGCAGATCCGCAGGCCGGCATCGGATTCGGTGAACCGTGCCGCCGCCGAGGCATACCTCGCGCTCTCATCATCGCCGGGCGGGCGAAAACCGTGATCGTGATGTGTCGGGGTGAACCCTCGTGTATAGTCTGAAGCACTTGTCCGAATATCATCACCATGAAGGGGGATACAAAACTATGAATGTCGCCGTTGTTGGGGCCAGCAACAAGCCCGATCGGTACAGCTACAAGGCCGTCATGATGCTGAAGGAAAAGGGGCACGTGCCGTTTCCGGTCCATCCGAGCCTGAAGACGGTGGGGGAGTTTGCCGTCTTTCCCGGCATACGTTCGATTCAAGAGCCGATAGACACGATCACGATATATCTCTCGGCGGCGAATCAGAAAAATATCGAAGAAGAGATTCTTCAGAGCTCAGCCCGCCGCGTCATCTTCAATCCCGGCGCGGAGAATCCGACGCTGACCGAACGGCTTCGGACCGCTGGCAAAGAGGCGATCGACGCCTGCACGCTCGTATTGCTCTCGACGGGCCGGTTCTGACCGAAGGAATATACATATATGCCTACGTATGAATATCTGTGCGAGTCGTGCGGGCACACTCATGAAATGCAGCATGCGATGAAAGATGCGCCAGAAACGGTCTGTCCCTCCTGCGGCGGAGCGTTGCGGCGCCTGATTTCGGGTGGGACGGGGTTCATCCTGAAACAGGCCGCGTCTTCTGGACCCTGCGGTTCCGGCGGCGATTGCTCTCTCGAGCGGACCGGCCAGACCTGCTGTGGCAGCAACCGGCGGTGCGGAAAACCGTCGTGTGGTGAAGATCTGTGACGGCGGAGAGCGCCGTCGAAAACCATGCCTGAGATACGGAGGGAGCGAACATGCGCGAACTGGTCGTCGCCGAGGAAATCACGAAACTCGTCGGCTGGTGGAAGAAGGAAACGATCGTCGACCGAGTTTCTCTGACGCTTCACGAAGGGGAGATCATGGGTCTGCTCGGGCCGAACGGCGCCGGCAAGACGACGACGATGAAGATGCTGCTCGGACTGACATCCATCACGTCGGGATCGGCGCGCATGTTCGGCGCTTCCGTCCCGTCGGCGGCGTCGCGGGTGGGCGTCGGATTCCTGCCCGAGGCGATCCAGCATCCGGACCATCTGACGGTGCATGAATACGTCCGGTTTCATGCCCGGTTGAGCGGACTGTCCGACGGTGAGCCCCTGATCGAGGAGTATCTGCGCCGCGTCGGGATGTGGGAATCCCGGGATCGGCTGCTGGTCGAGTGTTCGAAGGGGATGCGGCAGCGGGCCGACATCGCACGCCTGCTGATACGGCAGGCCCGCCTGATCTTCCTCGACGAGCCGTTCAGCGGCCTCGATCCGTGCGGCCAGGTGATGCTCAAGGAACTGCTCGTCTCGCTCAAAAAGCAGAATATCGCCGTGCTCGTGAATTCACACGCCGCCGGGATTCTCGCCGATGTCTGCGATCGGGTCAGCATCATGGACCGTGGGCGGATCATCCTCGGCGACTCTCTCGAGAAGCTGCTTCGGACATCCAGGACGAAGGTTGTGGCCCGGTTCTCCGATGTGGCTGCCGCGACAACGTTTGTGGCGGCCCGGTCCAGCTTGGCCCATCGCCTGGAGGGTGCCGATACGGCGGAGTTCATCCTCGACGATCCGACGGCCCTTCGCGAGCTGATTCGGGCCATTCTAGCCGCAGACGCAACGCTGGCGGAAGTGACGCCCGTAACGCTGACGCTCGATCAGCTGTTTGTCCGGGTGCTTACCGGTCGGGATTCCGTTGTCACGGGAGGGAACGCATAACATGCTGTCGCGCGTCCGATTGATCGCATGGGATACCTTTCTCGATGTTGCCCGCCACAAGATGCTGACAGTCCATCTCGTGTTCGTCTGCATCTCGCTTGGGCTGTTCAATCTCTTCGGCCACTTCTCGACGACGCCGACCTTGGAATACCGCATGATCCAGGATATCGGCCTGTCGATCATCTCGCTGTTTGGCTTCCTGATCGCCCTTTTCATCGGCTCGACCACCCTGCGCGACGAGATCCAGCGCAAGACCGTCTACGCGGTCCTGACCCTTCCGATGGGGCGGTGGGAACTCTATACCGGCAAATTTCTGGGAACCCTGCTCGCCGCGATCGTCAACGTCCTGGTCATGCTGGGCATCCTGATCGGCCTGCTGTTCCTGAAATACGGTGTGCTCTGGACCGGCTTTCACTGGGTCGCCCTGTTCATGCTGTTTGAGTTTGCGATCATGACGGCGATGGTACTCCTCTTCTCGCTGGCCGACTCGCTCATCGTCTGCTTCTCGCTCTCGATCTTCTTCGTCCTGCTCGGGAACATGGCCCAGCATGTGCAGCATCTCGCGATCGAAGCCGGGATTCCCCTCCTGAGCTGGCTGGTCGACGTCGTCTACTGGATCGTTCCGAATTTCGGGTATTTCAATATAAAGCATAAAATATTGAAAGACTTCGCCATCTCCCCCTCGTTCGCTCTCTGGGCGGGCGGGTATGCGGCGTGTTACCTGTTTTTCCTCCTGGTGGCGGGATCCTGGGCGTTCAGAAAAAAAGATCTGTGAGGGGGAGCGCATGAACAAGCATCTTGCCCTGTTCATCTTCGCCCTTATCGCCGTGGTCTTTTCGCGGCACTGCTTCATCGAACAATACTGGCGGGAGGCGAAAGCCGCGTCCACTCTGGAGGAGATGGAAGAAATCCGGGACCGCGCCGGCGCATACTTCACCATCGAGCCGAACGGCGCCTCGGAAGGGCATCATCTCAAGGTTCACGATGAACAGCCCGACCTTCACTTCGCGGCGACAATCGACCATGGTCAGTGCGATGAACAAACCTCCGGAACGGCTCATGCAGATGATGAGGAGCACGAGCACCATGCCGGCCACGAACATCACCCTCATACCCACCACGATCATGCCGGTCACGCGCATGATGCCGGGGACCCGAGCGTCTCGCCCGGCCTCGTCATCCTCCTTCGCCAGCTCGGGTTTGCCGAACTCGCGGCGAACCTGCTCTGGATTCAGATGGATGCGGATTCGCATGCCGGCCTCTGGCACCGGGTCACGTATGCGCTCGAACTGATCCCGGTTCTCGACCCGACGTTCATCGACGCCTTCCTGCTGAGGGCCTACCTGCTCGACGAGTTCGAAGGCCGCCATGCCGAAGCCGTCGAACTCATCGAAAAGGCCCTGAAGCAGAACCCGCATCGCATGGAACTCTGGCAACAGATCGGGATCTACTGCCTGAATCATGGTGGAAGGCACGGCCCGACTCGCGATCTGCCGAAAGCCCTGAACGCGTTTTACCAGGCAAGCAACTTCGTCGACGCGCCGCACTACATGATTCGCATGGCTGCCGCCACGCTCGCGGCGATGGAGCGCCGCGACGAGGCCGTTCAGTTGCTCCGGCAGGTCATGTCGATTCCGGGAAGGCCCGAAGACCAGCTGCAGATCGACCGCCTCATGATTCATCGCATCCTCTCAGGGGAAAAATTTTAATATTGCATCATATATACGTATCGAACCCGTTTGTCGCGGTTGCGTGCTAGGGGCGGATTTGAAAACCGCCCCTAGCAGCTCGTTGACGGAGGGTAAGGATGGCGATGTGCCCGGGTCCATGCAAATGTTGGTGTGGCTTGGCAGGGGAGTTTCATGATATGGATTAAATATAGATTCAATGCCAGGGAGGTTTTCGATGAAGCTCCGTCACTCCGTGGTTCACATACTCGTGTTCACCCTCATTCTCGGAGCGGCTGCATTCGCCATGACGACCGGTGAAAAGGCTGCTGTCGACACTGTGCGCAGAGAAGTGGCAAGCATTCTCGGCTCGAAATCCGATTTCGCTCGACCCCTTGGGAACATTTCCGATTATCAGGCCGATCTCCAGGGCATTCTCCGGAAGTATCCCGTCCTGAACGAACCCCGGCAGGTGCTGCTCGAGGGGCGGCCGGTAAAGGTTCTCGTGCCGCTGCTCATGAGCGAGCAGGAGATCGGCGGCTTCTTCCAGGTCAGCCCGGACGGCTCCACGATTCTCTCCTGGCCCGCCTGGGACAAAGACCTGAAGCCGATCTTCCGCCTTTCCCGCGCCGATTGGGAAAAAGCGCCGGATGCCAACGCCCTGCCTCAGCTTGCCGAGCTCATTCCTGTCAAGCCCGACCATTCCGCGGGAGTGCCCGTCGAGATTTCCGATCTCGAGGACGTGTATCTCATCGATCACCTCGAGTGCATTCCCCCGAAAACCCAGGAGGAGCGAAAGGTCTACACGGAGCAGGAAGGCCTCGCCGGCGCCCTGGGCCGCCGCACCGGCTCCTCGAAGTGCATCTCCTACGCGGTCAGCATGGCGAGCGACTGGTGGAAATCCGTTCTCGGCCTGCCGATCGGGAAATACGTCTCGTTCGTGAACGGCACGCTCGAGTACGGAATGAACCCCCGTCTGATCGAGTCGCTCTACTATTCGGTTCCCTCGACCCCTTACTCCTGGAAGCTATTCACCGGCAAAGACCGCGTGACCGGCGAGAAGATCGCCTATTCCCCGAAGCATTTCGCCTACATCGTTTCCTCGATCCCTCTGCCGAAGGATGTCCCGGACCCGATCCGCAAGGGCGTCCGGTATCCGCTTCCCGCCGAGGGGTTCGGCATGGACAAGCCGTTTTACCCGGTGTTCGACCACCACCGCGGTGACGTGAAGACGATCAGGCTAGGTCTGGAACGATACGGCATCCTGTTCGCCCAGCACACGATGCGATTCCTGAACGACAAGCTGTCGTCGCCGCTCGGCGTGCACGGGGTGAACATCGTCGGAACGGCGCGCCTGAAGGGGAAAGACGTCGTCCTCTATTACGAGACGTTCGGGAAAAATCATCGTGATTATATAGAAGATAGTTTTTACGGGCCCCGTCTGCGGGCGTTTCCGGTCCAGTTTTTCTACCAGGGACTCGCTTTCCCTCACCATCTGCGGGTCGCGATGGAAGCTCGTGGAGATGGGCTTTCCGTTCGGTTCACCGACTGCCTCGGCCGGCCTGCCGTGCCCGATCGCATGTCGGTCGAACGCGACGGAACGCCGGTTGCCGTCAAAGCGGCTTCGGAACTTCGCTTTCCGGCGTTCAACGGGAAGGGTGTGCTGAAGCTCCGGTTCGAGAAAAAATACTTCTACGCCCCTGAAGAGGATGGAGCCTACGAGCGCACCTGGTTCTTCGGAAAAAACGGATGCATCGAGCTGAAAGAGTATGAAAAGCTCGTAACGGCGTTACATGTCAACAAGCAGAACATCGTCGAAAAGATCCGGTACAAACCTGAAAACTTCTACGACTATCTGGTGGGCCGGGAAGAAGCCCTCCGGAAGGAGCTCCTTCCGATTGTTCGAAAACTTCCCTCAGACCCCGAACTTGCCCGCGCCGTCGCTGACGAGTTCCGTCGCAACGGCGTGCTGGCGAAATCCCCGCTCGGCCGGGAGTGCAAGGAGTTGCTGACGTTCTCGGAAACACAAACCGTCCGCTGACGGCCTTCAATCCAGTTTTCTCCGAATCACCGGGAGGTAGCAGCTACCTCCCGGTTTGCTTTATCTGCCTGTTCCGGAAAACAGGTGTGCAGAATCTGCAGGGTGGGGCGTAAAAGAAAAGGAGTCCTTTCCTGTGTAATCCGGTCAAGTCGGCCACGCCGTCCGGTCAAGTCGGCCACTGATTGCCGTGCCCCGAATCCCATCACGTATTTTCGGTGGTGGTGGCCGACATGGTGTTGTTTTTCGTCGTTTTCCGCATCGAGTCTCCCTTCATCGTGATTTTATGTGAGGTGTGAACCAAGCGATCCAGTATAGCGTCGGCCATGGTGGGCTCACCGATAGCCTCGTGCCAGTTTGCGAAAGGGATCTGGCTGACGATGATCGTCGCTCGTCGGTCATAGCGATCATCCAGAAGCTCGAGCAGGTCCTGCCGGCTCTGATCTGTCATGGCGCACATGCCAAGATCGTCGAGAATCAGCAGATCGAAGCGGCTCAGGCTTGTCAGGAATCTTCCCCAGCGGTTTTCCAGGCGGGCGAGGTAGAACTCATCCCACAGGCGCGGAAGGCGCCAGTATCGAACGGTGAGGCCGTTACGGCAGGCTGAATGCCCGAGAGCGCAGGCCAGATAGCTTTTTCCTGCCCCCGTCGGGCCGGTGACCAGGACGTTCTGATGCCGTCGTATCCACTCGCCGTCTGCCAGGGCCATGACGGCGCTCCGATCGAGTCCTCTGGCTGATCGCCAGTTCATATCCTCCAGCGTCGCACTCTGGCGTAACTGCGCGGTTTTCAGGCGGGTGACCAGACGGCGATTGGCCTGCTCCGTCACCTCGGCGTCCACCAGCAATCCCAGACGCTCGTCGAAGGAAAGCGAGGCGAAGCCTGGATCCGCTGTCTGGTGCTCCCAGCCCCGTGCCATTCCGATGAGCTTCAGGTTCAGC
Source organism: Candidatus Ozemobacteraceae bacterium (assembly GCA_035373905.1). Lineage (NCBI taxonomy): Bacteria > Candidatus Rifleibacteriota > Candidatus Ozemibacteria > Candidatus Ozemibacteraceae > Candidatus Ozemibacteraceae bacterium. The sequence goes on from DAOSOK010000074.1 coordinate 7,813, forward strand.
AGTTTGTCTCGCGTTGCATGGTTCAACATGGCTGACCCTCCCCGGAGAAGAAGCTTGAACCGCGAATGTTCTCATGCCGAATACTCGGGGCCTTGCCGAAGCCTGGCGTGGAATGACGACCGCCACGCCGGCGGAGCCACGTTTTGAGAAACTTGAATGAGGCATGGTTGAATTGAAGAGCCATCAGGCAGGCCTCCTCCACGGCGCCGGCTCCATACTGGCGAAGCAGAGCTCTGACCCCTTCGGCCTGTCGCAAAAGGATTTCCGGATGTTCGTTTCGCGACAGAATCTTCTTCACGAGCTGTGCCACCCCGACACCTTGCTCTTCGGCCCATTGAATCATGGTTTCGGGACTTCGATCCGACCAGGCCCGGTGGTTCGGCGGCATATGACAGTCCAGGCGGGATACCTTCCCGGTCTCCGCCAGCCTGGGATGGCTGGTTACACGGTTTCCACGAAAGAACACTTCGATGGTGCCCGTCGTGGTGCGGACATCCACCTGCTTTCCGATTAAGCCATAGTGAACGCTATACCTGTTTCCGCCCGCCTCGATCGTGTAATCCATGCTGACGGTCTGCCGGTGCCAGCCGGCAAACTCATAGCGATCGATCGGCAGCGGCTTCAGCGCCGGCCTGTCAAGCCGCTCGAAGAGATCCCGGCGGCTTCCGGGGAACTTCTTCAGGAGGCGGTCATTCAGGCTGACGAGCAGTTCCCGGATTGCCTGGTTCACTTCTTCGAGACAGAAGAACACCCGCTTCCGCAAACGTGCCAGAATCCAGCGCTGAACGACCTGGACCCCCACTTCTACCTTCGCCTTATCCCTGGGATGTTTGATCCGCGCGGGAACGACGGCGACATGGTAATGCCCGGCCAGCTCCGCATAACTCCGGTTCCGATCGGGATCATACCGGCATGGGCTGGTGACGCCGGATTTCAGGTTATCAGGGACAACGATTTCCGGGACACCTTGAAAGAACTCGAACATTCGGACATGGCTTCCCAACCAGTCCGGCAGGCTCTGGCTCCAGGTCGCCTCTGCAAATGTATAGTTACTGGCCCCCAGGACACCGACGAACACCTGCGCTTCCCGGATCTCGCCCTCGGAACCGATCATCACAGGAATTGTCCTGCCCGCGTAATCGACGAACACCTTTTGGTTCATCCGACTAAAGCGTACTTTGTCTCATGAAGAGCCATGATCTTGAGTTTG
>DAOSOK010000075.1 GCA_035373905.1 Candidatus Ozemobacteraceae bacterium
CCGAGCTTCGAATCGACTCCGGGTGAAGAATCGACTGGTGGCGCATAGTCTGTGTCTTATCCTGTGCCTCTCTCGAGCGCATCAGGTAGTATTCGCGAACCTTCATGTCATCGGGAAAGCGCCGTAGCCAGTCGTCGAGGAGCGGCTTCGCAGCCTGGTAACTCATCGAGGCGACCTGGGCCATCATATTCCGTCGCGGGGTGACCTGCTCCGCAATCCTGATGACCTTTGGCTGCTCATCCAGCCATTCCGGTTTTTTCAGGGCTGGATCCAGGGAGTGGGCCTGCAGCCACAACCGCTGTGCACTTGACGCATTCCCAGCCATTTTTGCGCGTTTTGCTTGCCGGAGCAGATTCTGCGCCTGGGCAATCTGGAGTACGCGGCGAACCTCCGGCGAAGGTGGTGATGCCTGGGACGCCTTCGGTGCCGTTTTGGGGGGCCGCGCTGCAAAACCTGCATCGGCCGTGAAAAAACAGGCGAGAATGGCAATCCAGAAGCCTAGGATCACGGTTCCGGCCGATGAACGGATTCTCATTCGCTGTCTCCTGCTGTTGTTTGAAGCTCCAAAGGCAGGGGGGGCGGCGGGAGAGGCTTCCATGAAGGATCGTCCGGAAAGGGGGAGGCCGAATCCGGTGCGGAAGGTCCGAGATCGGGCTGGAACACGGCCGGCCCGACCGTTCCCGGGTTCGTCCCGGGAAGAGCCCTGGTGATCGGTGCGATCTCGATCCGGTCCGCGCGGATGATGATTGAACACTGATTCAGGTAGGCGATTTTGGTCAGGATCTGGCAGAACGGGACATTTCTGAACGATGCATGAACCGGGAAGTGCAGATCGTTCGGAAACAGGATCGGCGTTTCCCCGCCGAGCGAGATCTGCCGGAGAACGAACTGGATGTCATTCCCGCGTGACAGCAGCGTGCCGGGTTTTTGTAACCCCGGGAACCCTGCCGCGAGCTGCTCGGGGCGTTGCTGTTGCAGGCGGGCCAGAATTGCCGTCCATGACTCGCCGTCCGACTCCACGGGAAGCACCAGCAGCACGGAGCCGGCGAAGGCGAACCGGTGATGCCGGGGCATGATCTTGAGGAGCATCTGCTCGAGGGTGGTGCCGTGAACACAGGGGGCGATCGTCGCGCCTGCACGGTGATGCATGACGACGTGATGCCCGAAACCGGCCGTCAGGAGCTCAAGTGCCTCCCAGAGACCGCTCGGCGACCCCAGGAGAGACCAGCCCTTGTGAAACCGCGGTCTTTTTGAAAGAGAAACTGGCATTTCCACGAACGTGTTCATCGAATTCCGCTTGAGCAGAACGCTTTCGCGTCGGATCTCCTCGACGCGCCACTCGTTGTCGAGCCGCGTTTTTGCCAGGGCGTGAAACCGCTCCCCGTTGTGGCGGATCCAGGCTCGCGCTTCCGATGGACCGTAGAGAATCGTCTCTACGACGGGATCTCCGGCCTGCGGTCTTCGGAACTGCGGTCCGGTATGTGCGATGGAGGCGGCTGCCGAAAGGAAGGCGAATATCAGCAGGAACATCGAGCCGATTTTCCACACGAGTGCGTATCGAGGCCGCAAGACCAGGATCACGACGAAAAACGGCCTGTTTTCATCAGGTGCTCGAGAATGAGGACGCCGTTGGTGGCCGCGCCGCGGCGCAGATTGTCGGCCACGACCCACATGTTGAGTCCGTGCTCGACGCTCTCGTCGCGGCGTATGCGACCCACGAAGACCTCGTCACGATACTGGGCCAGGAGCGGGGTGGGGTAGACGTTGCCGGTCGGATCGTCCAAGACGACGATGCCGTCCGACTTCCCGAGAATGGCGCGAGCCTCGTCGGCGGTCATGGGGTTCGTCAGTTCGATGTTGACCGACTCGCTGTGGGCGTAGAATACGGGCACGCGGACCGTCGTGGCGCAGATCGGAACGGGCGTTTCCAGGATTTTCCGCGTCTCGCGGACCATCTTCTCCTCTTCGCGGCACATGCCCGAATCGAGGAAGATGTCGATGTGAGGGAACAGGTTGAACCCGATCGGGTGCGGATACACCCCTTCGGGAAGCGGCTCGCCCGCCAGTAACGCGCGGCTCTGGGCCTTCAGGGTCTCGATCGCTTCGAGGCCGGTTCCGGAAACCGACTGGTAGGTCGAGACGACGATGCGCTTGATCGGGTTGACCCGATGAATCGGCGCGATCGCGACGACCATCTGGATGGTGGAACAGTTGGGGTTCGCTATAATACCGCGAGGTATATCATTCAGGGCGTGCGGATTCACCTCGGGCACGACCAGCGGAACATCGGCGTCCATGCGGAACGCGTTGCTGTTGTCGATCACGACCGCACCGGCCGCGGCCGCCCGGGGGCACCATGTCCTGCTGACCTCGGTGCCGGCCGAAAAAAAGACGGCGTCGAGGCCGGAAAAGTCTGCCCCCTCGAGCGCCTCGACCTCGATCTGGCTGCCGGCGAAAGGAAGCTCGATGCCTTTGCTGCGTTCCGATGCGAACAGCCGCAGGCGGCGCGGGACGAGCTTGCGCTCCTCCAGCACCTTCAGGATGGTGTGGCCGACGGCGCCGGTGGCGCCTACGATACCGAACGATGGGGCCTGCATACGTTGATCTCCTTGAAAAGGTCACTCCCCGGATGAGGTGGCTGATTCCGTTTCCTCACCGGAGGTTTCTGTGAGCGATTCCTGCATGAACGACCGGTATCCCGCCGGTCGGTGAAAGCGTTTCGGGATATCCGCTTTCGGCGGCCGGCCGGCCGGAACGTCGACCGCCGGCATCGTGAGCGAGGCGAGAAGTCCCGCCGGGAGAGGCAGCAGGCCCGCCGCCGAAGCCTGTTCCGGTTGCCGGGACGCCGATCCCGCATGTTGTTCCGTCACCGTTCTCGTCGATTGTTCTCTGAAACGCGAGAAATCAGGCATTTTCGGCGGCGTGAACCGGAAGCGCGGCTGGGTTTGACTTCCCCTTTGTGCGGACGTGCCCGAATCGGCATCGGGATCGATCGGTTCGACCGGGTCTGCGACCTTCGGTTCCGCGTCGTTTCGAGGCGGTTTCCCCGACGTTTCCTGCTGCGAAGCTTCGTTCATCCATTCCGGGAACTGGGATTTCTGAAAGCCTGGTAACGGCACGTTCCCAGGATCCTCGTCCCGAAGAGACTGGGCGTGCCCGACACATGCCGGGCACGAGACCAGGGCACAGGCTAGGCCCAGGCAAACGATCCGATGCGACATTTTCATACGCCGCCGAAAACGTACCATGAAACTCTCTCCATGGGAAGACATCCCTCCCACCCATGATGGGGGCAACCCCGGCACCCCTTGCCGCAATGTGCGTGATCGTATACACTGAAGATGATGAATACTTCGCTGGGTCCGCCGAAACAGGTGCGCCTTCGGTACAAAAATCCCCGATACGATCGGGTCGTGAGGATCAACACAGAGACGATCGCCCGCAAAATGGGCTTTGACGAGGACCAGATTTTCGACATCACCCTGGCCGTGGAAGAGGCCTACGCCAATGCCATCGAACATGCGTCCAGGCACGGTCCCGATCTCGAACTCGAAATCGTCTACCACCTTCACGGTGATCGTATCGTGATTACCGTTCACGACAGCGGCTGTGGGTTTGATGCGCCCTTGAACGACGGCAGGGGAGTCCCCATGGCCGGAATCGACTGCGCCCGCGGCCGCGGAATCGCGCTGATCCGCATGCTGTCGGACATCGCCGAAATCATTTCCGAACCGGGCCTCGGAACGCTGATCAGCATCACGAAATACTTGAAAAAGCCTGTCTCGAAGCCGGGCAAGGCAGCTCCGAAAAAAAAGCCCGCCACGCGTAAGCAGGCCCATCCGGTGAAAAAAACGGTTCGCCGCGCCCCCAGTGCCCGAAAGCGTGAAGAACGGTCGGCCTGCTGAAAAAAACAGCTTTACCACAAAGGCACAGAGGCACAGAGACACAGAGAACCGATTGGGTATTCACCACAAAGGCACAAAAATGCTCTTGCATCTTGTCTTTGTGCCTTCGTGTTTTCGTGGTGAAATTTTCTCTGTGTCTCGGTGCCTCTGTGGTGCGTTGTCTTTTCAGAAACCCACGTACCCAATTTGTGGGATGCTATTCGGCGATGCGGTGTTTCAGTTCGTCGAGGCGGCGCTTGATCGTGGAGAGGTCCATCGCGGCGAATTTCTCCGGCAGGAACTTGACGTCGGTGCACTCGACGACGGCGATGAGATCCATGTATTCGAGCCGCTCCGCATGTGCCATCGGCCGATACGTCTTGAACGCTTCCTTCACGAAATAGCCGATCGGGTGTTTTTCGCGGCCTTCATTCTGGATCTCTAAGAGGCGCGAGGCGCTGATGATGATGCCTTCCATCTCGTTGCCGCCGATATCGAGATTGTCGGGAAACTCCGGAAGGTCGTCGGGGTCGAGGGCGACCTTGTTCTTCTTCGCGAGCGACATGAACAGCTCGCGTTTGCCTTCGACCGTCTGCGGTGAAAAGAGCGGGATATGGACGTCGAGCCGCCCGACTCGCTTGAGATCGACTTCGAGCAGGTCGGGGCGGGAGGTCGCGAACACCCAGAAAATCCGGCCGCGATTCCGCGTGTCGGCCATCTCTCGGGCGAGCATGCCGTAGATGCGCCCCGAAAGACCGCCGTCGTCGGCCCCGCCGCCGCGCTTCCCGGCCATCTGGTCGGCCTCGTCGACGAAGACGATGACCTGACCCATGGCGTGCAGTATTTTGAACACCTGCTCGAGGTTGCCTTCCGTCGCGCCGACCCACTTGTCGCGGAAATTCTTCAACTCGACGCACGGAACGCCGGCCTCGCCCGCGAAACATTCGACAAGATATGTTTTTCCCGTTCCGATGCGGCCGTTGATCAGATACCCCATCGGAAGAGCCTTGAGCTTTCCCCGCTTCATCAGCTGGGCGTCCTGTCGCATCCAGCGAACCGCCTCGGTATGGCCGGCCACGGCATCGAGGGTCTTCGTCGACTCGACGAACTCGATGCGCCCGCCGGCGGATTTCTCGATCATCTCCTTCTTCACGCCGCGCAGATACTCCATCGTGATGCGGCGGTTGTTCTTGACCGCCCGCCGGATGAGATTCTGGATGTCGAGACGGGAAAGCCCTTCCAGCTTCGATGCGAGCGAGATACGATCGACGTCGCAGATCGCGGAAAAATCCGATATATCAGACGTTATTGTTTCGATGAACGACAGGACCTCATCGGCCGTCGGAAGCTCGATGCGGAGCTTCGCCGAACGGGGATTCTCGACGACCTGACGGTTCATGTCGGTCAGGTTCTCGGCGACCATGCAGGTCGCGATGAAGGCGCTGTTGATGTTCGGGTCGGCAGCCCAGTCGAGGATGCGGATCAGCGTCTCGACGGTGTCGGGATTCGTGTAGGCCGGGTCCGTGCGGGGCAGGAGAAAATGCGCGTAATCGAGAATCACCGCTATGCGGACAGGGTCCGAAACGGGCTTTCCATCGGCTCCCGGGCGGGTGCGAAACAGGCCGTTCCGGATGAATCTGTCGATCAGCTCGAGGGCCCGCTTCGGCTCCTTCGGAAGCAGGTTGCCCAGCTCGAGAAGCTTGCCTGGATCGCCTGTCGGAGCCGCCGGTACCCCCGTGAAGCCCGTCCGGTGAAAATCGTCGAACACCTTGAGAAACGACTGGAACAGGTCCCCGCCCCGGAGACACCGGATGCCCTTGCCGCGGTCGTAGGTGATGACCGCTTCGAACGGAGCGAACATCACGGTGCTCAGGAAGTCGCGCAGGCCCATCGCCTGCAGTGCGGCGTCCGGAGACGGCTTCCAGGGAACCCAGTCGTTGATGTTGCCGTAGAGGATGAACTGGCTGACCGAGCCGCTCTTGAAGATTTCCGCCATCTCCTGGGCCCATTTCGGGGAACCTGCCATCTGGCTTGCCGTCTGTGCCGGCATTGCTGCCGCCATGCCGGTCGCGGGTTGAGCGGAGGGGGGAAGGGAGCGCGGGGACTGTGGCTGGTCTGACATGGTTCGTTCTCTCCTGTTCGGAAAGGGCTTATCGGCGTTCTTCCTCGCCGGGAACCGGCGGCAATGGCGGCTCTTCAACGGCCGGAGCCGGTTCCTGCAAAGGGGGGATGTATGCTGGCTCTTCGCCCGGCAGAAGCTGGTCGTTCCCGCCGATACGGTTCAGAAAATCGGAGTGGGTGTTCACCCAGGCCTCGGTCTCGCCGAGGGTGGAGTTGATTCGGTCGATACCGGCGGAGATGGCCTCTGGGCTTCGGTTGAGAGCGATCTCCTCGCGGATGAGCTGGACCTGGTTCTCGATGCGGTTCAGTTCCATCTCGACGAGCTGGTTGTTTTCCTCGGCCCGCCCGATGTTCTCGAGCCGCTTCTGCTTGATCTCGATATTGCCGCGGAGAGACTTCATCAGAGCCTCCCCGATATCGCCGGCGGCAAGCTGTTTCTCGAGGTCGCGGATTTCCTTTTTCAGCTTTCCGGCGTCGGTGTGCTCGAGGCTTTCGGATATCAGGCGTTGTGTGAAGAGCAGTTTGACGAACATGACGGGAAGCTGGCTCAGCGTCTTCTGCTGGGTTTCGCGGACGAACTGCATCGCGCCTTCGCTGTTGATGTCCATCAGTTCGTTGATCTTCGCGAGATTTCGGTTCAGGGCTTCGAGGCGGGCCACCGACGCCTTGTCGAGCGACCGGATCATCTCGTTGATGCGGACCGACTTGTCCTGCTCGATCAGGTTCATGCGCCTCGACTGGATGTATTTCTGGAACCGCGGATCGGTCGAGAGCATCCAGAGATAGCCCAGCTCGAGGCCCGCCCCGAGAAACCAGAAGCCCGGGTTCAACAGGCCGAGCGCGAGCGAGCCGACCACGCCCATCTTGTTGAGCGGCAGGGCCCCCATGCCGGGCACCGGATACCGAAGATGAAAAGCCTCTGCTATATATTCCCAGAAACCGATCGGTGGCTTGGCCATGCTATTTCCGGCTCCCCTCCTCGTATGCGAGGAACTTTCCGGTGATCTCGTGAAGCTTGGTCTTGAACTTGTCGCCTTCCTGGACGTCGAGCGGCGACATCCCCGGCTCTTTGCCGATGTCCGAAGGCTTGATGAACACTTTCTCGGCAAGTCTGCCGGGGCCCGGCGTGAACATGAAGATGCGGTCTCCGAGATAGACGGCTTCCGCAAGCGAATGCGTGACGATGAACACCGTCGCTTCGACCTCATGCCAGAGGTGGGTGATCAGCGCCTGCATGTCGATTCGGGTCGGCTCGTCGAGGGCCGAGAACGGCTCGTCCATGAGGATGATGCGAGGTCGCAGAACCAGCGTGCGCGCGATCGCGACGCGCTGCTGCTGGCCGCCGGACAACTGGTAGGGATACTTGTTCTCGTGGCCGATCAGTCCGACCTTGTTGATCATGTCCATGGCCCGGGCTTTCATCTCGGCGGGCGAATACCCGAGCGAGTCGCGGTTGAGCTCGAGGCCGAACAGAACGTTCTGGAGCACGGTCCGGTTCGGGAACGAACTGTATTTCTGAAAGATCATCCCGCGGTCCTTCCCGGGGCCCGTCACCGGCTTGTTGCGCACCAGGACTTCGCCATGCGTGGGCGGCCACACGTCGGGGAAGCCCTGGATCAGGTTCAGTACGGTCGATTTTCCACAGCCGGACGGGCCGACGAGAGCGATGAACTCGCCGACGTCGGGCAGATCCTCGATCTCGAAGT
>DAOSOK010000076.1 GCA_035373905.1 Candidatus Ozemobacteraceae bacterium
TCATCCACCGATTGCTTGCTCACTTTACCGTTCTTCATGGGTCCTCCTTGGACACATCCAGTATCTCAAATCCGTGTCCAGAAAAACCGGGGGCGGTTCACATTCGTTACAGGGAAGAGCGTCGTCTTCGCTCCAACGCTTCTTGCAAACGGCAATGTCATGGTTCCGTACAAGGATGAAAGCGATGGGAAAGGAAAAATCGCCGTCTATAATGATGCCGGCGATCTTGTCGTCGGTGCGACCGTTTTCGCCGACACACTGGTCGGCAGTTGGAGACTGCCTGCGACGCTGACGGACGATAACGCCCTATTCATCGGGTATACGGACAATTCAGACTCGAAAAAGGCGAAGTATGTGATCATGAATGCCGACGGAACCGTCGCTGTCTCACCGACGGCACTCAAGGGCGGTGTATCCTATCCGCTCCATGCCACAAATGTCGCAACGGTCAACAAGCTGGCGATATTGTACAAGGACACGGCAACGACGTCCTTCTGGTTCGACTTCCTGAGCGGTTTCTGACGACCTTTCCGTTTTCCGACAACCGGGTCCGGCGATCATCCGAACCCGGTTTTTTCTTCGACTCCATAAACGGACATCTCGTTTCTTACATATCATGCGATATACATGAACCTCCTGTATGGCGTTCAAGCTTGAAGCCTGTAGCCTCTGCAACATCTTATTGAGTCCTGCATATCAAAAACCAGCTTCGTGTCTCCGTACGTGCTGAGCTTGTCGAAGCACGAACAGCCACTTGCCGATGATTCCTCATTTCGCCCTTCGACAGGCTCAGAGCCAACGGGAGGCTTTCATTCTGCAGGAATCAATATTGGAAACAATGCCACGCGAATCTGGCGCTCGTCGTCGGTCTCATTCCCCTTCAAAAAAATGAATTGAAATTCCTTCGCATTGGCTTGTAACATATGCCTCGCGTATCATTCTCGCTTACCTGCGGTTCCATATCAGACATCGTATCGGAGGCTTCCATGAGGAATTTGGTTCCCCGCGTTCTTCTCGGGTTGTTGCTTGCAGCCCTTGTCGTTTCGTTCACCGCATGCCGGAATACCGGCTACGGCGACTTCGATTATGTCTATCCCGCCGAACTCGGCTCGGGCATCATCCGCGGCACGATCACCCGGACGCCGGGCCTTTCGATTCGCGCCGCCGTCCCTGTGCCGGTCGCAGGAGCAGAAGTCTGGCTCGAGGAGTTTCCGTCACTCAAGGCCGTCTCCGACGCTCAGGGCAATTACCGCATCAACGGCGTACCCGCCGGAACCTTCCGTGTGGTCGCAAAATACAAAGACAATGTGACCGTCTATAAAATGCGCTCGACGTCGAACACCCTCGTCGAGAAGGATGATAAGGTCGTCGACCTTGGCCTGCTCACGGCGACGAACATCGTCCGCGGCGTCATGACTGACGAAAACGGCGCCCTCCTCCCCCAGGGCACCCCCGTCTACCTCTGGGGCGAGGTATTTTATATCGGCCAGAATGGTTCCTTCGAGACCCCTCCCCTTCCGACGTTCGAGGGCTTGAACTCGATCTTCGATCTCGTCCTCAATCCCGGCCAGGCGAACCAGTTCAACATCCCCGTCTCCTTCGTCTCGGCCGAGCGCCCGCTTGAAGTGATCATCACCGTTCCCACGAGCGGCGGGTCCTCCGCATCGGCGATGCCGACCGTTCTTCTCGTCGCGATGAAGGATAACGCGATCAGAACGACCGCCTCACCGAATGAGCAACTCACCGTCACCGGCGTCATCACGCCCGCCGACACGTCGAACGACAATCTCGTCTGGTCTGCCACCCGCGGCACGTTCGGTAACGACACCCAGACCGACGGCGGGAAGCGGATCCGCACATGGACCGCCCCCGACACGGCCGGGATCGCGACGCTCAGCCTCCGCATCACCGCCGCGAACGGCAAAATCGCCACTGCCAGCCTCCCGATCCTGGTCGGCGCCAACGTCACCTACACCGTCACCTACAACGGAAACGGCAGCACCGGCGGTACCGTTCCGGTCGACGGCTCGACCTACGCCAACGGCGCGAATGTCACCGTTCTGGGAAACACCGGAAATCTCGTGAAAACCGGCTTCACCTTCGCCGGCTGGAACACCAGCGCCGACGGCACCGGCACCGACCGGGCCGCCGCCTCGACCTTCGCCATGGGCAACGCCAACGTGACGTTATATGCCAAGTGGACAGCCAACCAGTCCTATACCGTTACGTATAACGGCAACGGCAACACCGGCGGTACCGTGCCGGTCGACGGCTCGACCTACGCCAACGGCGCGAATGTCACCGTTCTGGGAAACACCGGAAATCTCGTGAAAACCGGCTTCACCTTCGCCGGCTGGAACACCAGCGCCGACGGCACCGGCACAGACCGAGCCGCCGCATCGACCTTCGCCATGGGCAACGCCAACGTGACATTGTATGCCAAGTGGACGGCCAACCCGACCTTCACCGTCACCTACAATGGCAACGGTAACACCGGCGGTACCATGCCGACCGACAACAGCGCCTACGAGAGCGGCGCGAATGTCACCGTCCTGGGAAACACCGGCAATCTCGTCAAGAACGGCGCCAGTCCGCTCGGCTGGAATACGCAGGCGAACGGCGCCGGAACGTTCTACCCGTTTGGCGGCACTTTCTCGATGGGCACGGCCGATGTCACCTTGTATGCGGTGTGGCCGACAACGTCGGTCGATAGCCTGCCATTCTCGCTGGTCGTGAAGTGGACGAATCCTGAAGCAGCCAATTACCAGTTCAAGGTCGTGAAGTCGATGGTCACGACGACGATCGACACCTTCGGGGAAGTTGATGCGCTGGCCGGGGCTGATGTCGTTCTCGACTGGACGACGAACGTCACGCAGGCCACCGTGCTCGGCCTAAAGTCGAATACGACGTATTACTTCGCGATCGCCGCCAAGAAAGGGGCGTTCCAGTATCTCTATCCCATGTTGTCACCAAAAACGACGAATATCCTGTATCCGAACGTCGTCAGCCTGGCCAACGGCGATCTGATGTTTGCCTACAAAGATGCCGCCAGCAACCTGGGCAAGGTCATGGTCTGTGGCACCGATGGCGTCGTAAAGGTGCCGCCGAGGAATTTCTTTCCCAATAACTTTACCGTGGCCGACACATTCAATACAAAGTATGATCTGGTGGTCAATGACGCAGGCACGGTCTACATAGGCCACGCCACCAACGACGGAGTCAAGGGTTATTACTACACGCGAGTCAACAGTGACGGGTCCTGGGTTGGCAGCGCCATTGTCGCGGACAACTACACCGCCTTCATCTTGGGGCCGGAACTGGCGATCAACGGCAACGGTCTGTTCCACTACACTGCCGGCGACTGGAGTCTGAGCAATCAAGGGTCACGATATGGACTGGTCAAGATCAGCGACAACTCTATTGTAAAGGGCCTGACGACGGTCAATTTCGGCGGTGGAGGTAACGAGATTCGGGGCCTCGCCGTCTGCGGCGTTGGCACCGACAAGTTCATGGCCTTCGATTGCGCGAACCAGGGCAGCCTCGACCTCTACTACAGCGTCTACGACAACGTCGGCACGGTCACCAAGGCGCGGGCGAAGATCGGCAACATCCAGTCGGCCAACATTGCCGCGCTGAAGTTGAGCAACAACAACGCCATGGTCGCCTATCAGGACGCCACCGTGAATAAAGGCACGGTCCGGGTCTACGACGATGCCGGCACGCTGGTGAACGGGCCGGTGATCTTCGGCGTCGTGGCGTACAGTTGGCGGATGCCCATGGTCAACACCGACGACAATCGCGTTCTGATCGCCTACGGCGATGGCTCGGACGGCAACAAAGCCAAATACGTTGTTCTCGAAACCGACGGCAGCGTGTCGGTCCCCGCCACGGCGCTTCCTGCCGGGGCCGCATTTCCGATCGGTGCCACCAACGTCACGACCGAGAACAAGATCGCCATTGTCTACAGGAGCGCCGCGAGTGACGTCTACTGGTATGATCTCCTGAACGGCTACTGAGGAACAACCAGACAACCGGGTTCGGCGAATGTCCGAGCCCGGTTTTTTCATGGTTCTCGCCTCATATCCTCACGCCGTTCTATATTTTTTGCTATATATGCCATGAGGAGTCTGCGGGAATGAAGCATCTGAAACTTCTCTTTGAAAACAATACTCATTGGGTCAAGAAGGTCGAGCGTGAAACCCCGGGGTTTTTCCGGAAACTGTCGGCGATTCACGAGCCGAAATACCTGTGGATCGGGTGTTCGGACAGCCGGGTGCCGGCGAACGAGATCGTGGGGCTGCTTCCCGGGGAGTTGTTCGTACACCGGAATATCGCGAACCAGGTCATTCACACCGATATCAACTGCCTGTCCGTGATCCAGTATGCCGTCGACAACCTGAAGATCGAGCATGTCATCGTGTGCGGCCATTACGGGTGCGGCGGGGTCAGGGCGGCCCTCGAGAACAAATACCATGGGTTCATCGACAACTGGCTCAGGAACCTGCAGGAAATCATCCGCATCAAGCGTGCCTCGCTCGAGCGCGTGAAGCGTCACACCGGCAGACTCGATCTCCTTTCCGAGCTGAACGTCGTTCGCCAGGCCCTCAACGTCGGGGACACCACGATCGTCCAGGACGCATGGCGCCGGAAACAGCCTCTGACCGTCCATGGATGGATCTACTCGCTGAAGAACGGCCTGCTGAAAGATCTCGGGATAAGCGTCTCCTCGATCGCGGAGCTCCAGAAACTCGAATCCCGCTATTTCTCGGAAGGATGAATATCCTTCGATATACGTCTCGACTCGATGAACCTTCAGGATTGAAGAGCTCCCGTTCGCCCTGAGCCTGTCGAAGGGGGATTTCTCCGATCGTGCTTCGACAGGCTCAGCACGATCGGAGGTGGGCGCGCTTCCTGTCCTGCGGAGAGCAAACGCCCGGAGACGGAATGAATCCGCTTCCGGGCGTTTCCGCTATTCGCGGCTCTTCACTTCGGGACGTAGACCCCCAGGAGCTTTCCATACCAGGAGCTCTTCGTGCCGTAATCCATGTTGGGGCCGTCGTTGATGAAATGGCCGGGCCCTGCCTTCACGACAATGTCTCCGGCGACCGGGTCCGAGGTGCCGTAGCTTCCGGCCGCAACGACGATCACGGCGCCATCAGGAATTCTCGGATCGTGCGGGTTCGTGATCGGGGGGTTCAGGGTCGAGTCGAGCCGCTGGAGGCCGGCTTCGTCGAGGCGGGACTGGCCGCCGTTGAGATACTCGGCAAAATGGCGTGCATACGTGGATTTCATGTTCGGAAGGTCGCCCCAGTTTCTGAGCTTGCCGTACCCAGAGCTCGTCAGATAGCGCCAGACGAAATTGAAACAGTCGCCGTTCGATCCGCCACCATGATGACTCTTTGCATAGGCGATCAGGCGCTTCATCTGCTCGCGTCCGGCGTCCGATATAGACACCCCGTTCTGGTCGGCCTGCTGGCCGGAGGGAGTCTGAGACGCCGCCTGGCCGGAGGTCGTCGGGGAAGCAGTCTGGGAAGCCGGGGAAACCGGTGTCTGCGCCGTCTGGCTGGCGTTCGGCCGCACGGCCGTTCCGGCGCCGGCTTCATTCTGCGTTTCCGGGGAAGCGGCAGGGCTCGACCCGGTCGAAGCGACTTCCGCGGCATTGGCGCTTCCGCCGAAAATGCTGCTGAAGAGCTGGCTCAATGCATCGAAGAATGTTTTGAGCGCCTTGAAAAACGTGTCCAGCGCGGAGCTCAGATCCGATACCGCCGCACTGACAGCCTGCGAACCGGACGACTCCGCCGCAGACGCAGCATCCACGTTCGACGCGGCATCGGAGGAGGGCGTCGTGACGACCGGCGCCGAAGTCTGCGTCTCATTCCCGGTTGCAGGAACGAAGCCGTCGCTCTGGTCTTCCGCCACAGTCGCAACGGCGACACTCAAACACAGAAAGAGCAGGAGAACCGTTTTCCGGCTGAACTGCAACATACGCATCGACCTCCCGATAAATTTTCACGAATCGTCGTTCCACAACAAGGAAAACGAAAGAAATTCAGTCCCCGTTACGCTCAAATCCGTTCGCCCGATACAATCGCATCCTCCGCCCGCACGTTTCGGCCCGCGCTCATGGCCTCGCCCGGGCTTGTCTCCACATGAGACAGAGTATGGTATACTTTTTTTTAGAGAGATTTTCCACCGATTGCCGATAAGAAGAAAGACTTTCGCCCGCTCCCGGAAGAATTGCGCCAGGCACCCATCTGCAGAACATCAGGAGAGAATCGATGAAGGAACATGTTCTACCGGCACTTTGCCAGACGCTTGCGGGGCTCCCGGCCGATCGCCGGTCGGTCCGCACCATCAAGCGCATCATGCGGTGCATGGAAGCCAGCCTCGGCGCCACCGCCGTAGCCCTTGTCTGCAAGAACAAGCGCAGCGACGAACTCGAAGTCACCCAGAGCCACAACATCTTCCAGGAAGCGGCCAACGCGTATCGCCGCCAGGTCGGAACCGGCGCGATCGGCCGCCTGTTTTACTCCGAACCTCTCCTGATCATCAAGCGCGACGCCAATCCCGAAGAATACCAGGAGTTGAAGATCGAGACCGACTATCGGCTGGCCGTCGCCGCACGGGTCTCCTCATCCGCGGGCGTGTACGGCTTTTTCGTCGTCTTCTTCGAGACCGATCCGCAGGACTCTCCGCTCGTCATTCAGCTCGTCCAGGCCGCCGCCGGGCTTTGCGGCGCCGCGAAAGAGCGGGAAGAACTGCTCGACGCCCTCGACGATCTCCGGCGGTATGATCCCGACACCGGGCTTCTCTGCTACACCTACTTCATGGACAGACTCGCCGAGGAGCTCGCGAAGTCCCATCGGTACAAGCTGCCGCTGTCGCTCATCGTGATGGACGTCGACAACTTCAAGCCGATCATCAAGTCCTGCGGCTCGCACTCCGGCATCGAGCTCCTGCGCGAACTCTCCGACGCCCTCAAGTTCTGCATCCGCGGCGTCGACATCCTGGGCCGGTTCGGCAGCGACGAGTTCATCATGTACCCGGCATTTCCGGGGTTTCATGTACACTCTGCGGGATTTTTCATGTGGTAGAGG
>DAOSOK010000077.1 GCA_035373905.1 Candidatus Ozemobacteraceae bacterium
GCTTGAGATTCTCGTTGCTCTCGAGAAACGAGGTTTCGATCATCAGCACGTGATCGCTGACGGCTGCCATATCGGCCACGACGGTGTCGATCAGTGCTCCGGCCATGTCGAACGCCATGGCGGGAAGCGAATTGAGCATGGTCGTGCGGGTCAGGATGGAGAGAGCGTTGAGGAACGATCCCGCAAGGATGTTCCCGATTTCGCGCATGCACGAGATCTCGAAGTCATCCATATCTGACGCTTTATTTGCCTTGCTCTTCGGGATGAGGGTCCGCATCAGCTTGATGCCCGTGTCTTCAGGGATGAGGAGGAGAAATTTTCCGGAAATTTTCCCCATGACCTTCAGAAATATCCCGATGGTTTTTTCCTGGGGGCCGCCGAGCAGGGAGGAAATCTCGCTGAAGGGGAGGATCTTGGCAGTCGGGACGTCCATGGCGATCTTGCGGTCGAGAAACTGGGCAAGGGCGGTGCAGGCGTTTCCCGAACCGATATTCCCCACTTCGCGCAGTGCATCGAGCTGGTCTTTTCGCAATTCGCTGATATCTTGCATGGAAAGACTCTCCCACTTGGGTTGTTGATGTGATCATATCAGACCCCCAGAGGGTTTGCAAGGCAGATCCCTGGTCGCGAACGGGAACGGTGGGAAATTTGTGAGCCGCGTCCGGAGAGGCGCTGGCGAGTCAGTTCTTCTCTTTCACCGGAGTTTCGCGCGGCTGTTCGGGAGGGGAGGGCGGATCGGTATAGAGTTTCGCGTTGAATCTGTTCATGGCTCTGCCGCCCATCCCGATCAGCCACATCGTCGTCAGTTCGGGGACGTCGGCCATCACGCGCGCGAGGATCGTTTCCTCTTCGGGGGTGAAAGGGCCCAGGACGTGGTCCACCAGCCCGGCGCCGCTGGGCATGCCCACGCCGATCCTCAGGCGCCAGAACTGCTGGCCAATGTGGCCAATGATCGATTTGAGGCCGTTGTGCCCGCCGTCGGCGCCGGAACTTCTGAGTCGAATTTTCCCCGATGGGAGATTGATGTCGTCGACGATGACCAGCACCGACTCCGGGGTGAGCTGTTCGGCCGCGATGAAGGCGGCAACCGATTCGCCCGAAAGGTTCATGTATGTTTGCGGCTTGATCAGGAGGTGTGACTCGCCCTTGAAGCTGAACGAGGCTTCACGCGCACGATGCCGCGAACGGTCGAACCGCGCCCGAAACCGCTCCGCAAGGACATCCGCCGCTCGAAAGCCGACGTTGTGCCGCGTATTCTCATACTCACTGCCCGGATTCCCAAGCCCGACGATCAACATAGCGCCCGATTCTAAAAGCTTCCCCCCCATCTGTCAATCGCCCTCGCTCCCGTGTTTTAAACGCCGAACTTCCCTCTTCAAACTTCCCACCCTGCCTCCCTTCACACATGTGCGGTTCTGCGATGCCCGCCATTTGACACATCAAGGCAGGGTGGGTATAATCCGCCATTCATTTTCGGCCATGCCAGGCCCATAAAGGATGCAAACCCATGGATGCACAACCCAAGGTTCTTCTCGTCATTCTGGACGGCTTCGGCATCTCGGACCGCGCGGACGGCAACGCCGTTCGCCTCGCCGCCCCCGAATTCATCGACCGCCTGTTCAGAGAGCGCCCCTTCACCAGCCTTTCCGCATCCGGCCTGAGCGTCGGCCTGCCCGCGGGCCAGATGGGCAACTCCGAGGTCGGCCATCTCAATATCGGCGCCGGTCGCGTCGTCTACCAGGACATTACGCGCATCGACCGCTCGATCGCCGACGGCTCCTTCTTCGAAAATCCCGTCCTGACCGGCCTCGTCGACGATGTGCGCGATGCCGGAAAGGCCCTGCACCTGCTCGGACTTCTCTCCGACGGCGGCGTCCACAGTCGGAACGACCAGCTGTACGCCTGCCTGAAGCTCGCCGCGAAGCGCGGTCTCAAGAACGTCTTCGTCCACGCCTTCATGGACGGCCGCGACACGTCGCCGACCAGCGGCGCCGGCTTCATGCGCGAGCTGGTCGAGCAGATGAAGAAGATCGGCGTCGGCAGGGTCGCGACCGTGGGCGGCAGATACTACGCGATGGATCGCGATCTCCGCTGGGAGCGCGTCGAAAAGGGCTATCAGGCGCTCGTGTACGGCACGGGCAACCGCGCCGCCGACCCCGTGACGGCGGTCGAAGCTTCGTATGCGGCCGGGGTGACCGATGAATTCATCGTCCCCGTCGTCATCGAAACCGACGGGAAGCCGACGGCCGTGATTTCCGACGGCGACGGCATCCTGGCGTTCAACTTCCGCGCCGACCGCATGCGTCAGATCACGCGCGCGTTCACCGAGGAAGGATTCGCCGATTTCCCGCGCAAAGAGATGAAGCTGAAATTCGCGAGCTTCACGCAGTATGCCGAGACGTTCGACGTGCCGGTCGCGTTCCCGCCACAGCGGCTTCCCGACACGCTCGGAGAAGTCCTCTCCCAGCGAGGCATTCCCCAGTTCCGCATCGCGGAAACCGAGAAATACGCGCACGTCACCTACTTCTTCAACGGAGGCGTCGAGCAGGCGCTTCCCCACGAGGAGCGACAACTGATTCCATCGCCGAAGGTGAAAACCTACGATCTCAAGCCGGAAATGTCGGCGTTCGAGGTGGGTGAGGCCCTGCTGGAAAAAATCCGCTTGCGCCGCTTCCCGTGCGTCGTCGTCAATTTTGCCAACTGCGACATGGTGGGCCACACCGGCATCATCGACGCGGCCGTGAAAGCCGTGACCACCGTCGATTGCGTGTTGTCGAAGGTCATCCCGGTCGCGTATGACCTCGGCTACGACTGCATCATCACCGCCGACCACGGAAACGCCGAACAGCTGATCGACCCGAAGACCGGCGGCCCGTTCACCGAGCATACCGTCAATCCCGTGCCGTTCTGCCTGTTGACGCGGCACTCGGCCGATCTCCGCAGCGGCGGCAGCCTGTGTGATATAGCTCCCACGATACTGGAGCTGCTCGGCGTTCCCCAGCCCGCCGCGATGGACGGCAAGTCTCTGTTGGTGCGGAAAAAGTGATGGATACGGGGGGCGCCGGGTCGGCACGCGGCATGCTGTTCATCATCTCCGGCCCGTCGGGAGTGGGAAAAACCGTGTTGTGCAACCGGATGATCGAGCGGTTTCCGAACATGGTCTACTCGATTTCCGCGACCTCCCGCGGACCGCGCGGGGGCGAGAGGGACGGCCAGGAGTATTTCTTCTATACACCGGAACGCTTCGAGGCCGAGATCAAAGAGGGCTTGTTCGCCGAGTGGGCCGTCGTGCATGGCAATTACTACGGAACGCCGCGGGCTTTTCTCGACCGCCAGCGTGATTCGGGGAGGCACGTTCTCCTCAACATCGACGTGCAGGGCGCCTTCAAGATTCGGAAGGTGTACCCCGAGGCCGTTCTTGTCTTCATCATGCCGCCCTCGATCGAGATTCTCGAAGATCGGCTTCGGAAGAGAAATATCGATTCCGAGACGGTTCTCCAGCAGAGGTTGAAGAACGCCCGCGAGGAGATGACGCACAGCGGCGAGTATGACCGCATCGTCGTGAACGACGATCTCGACGTCGCGACCGAATCTCTTGCCGTTCTTCTTGCCGACTACGTTCGGAGCACCCCCGACGTGAAACCCGGGAACTGACCCGTCCGGCCGCTGCCGATGCCCTTGCGGAGCCGCTTGACACCCCCCCGGCATTCGCCCGTATAATTCAAGAAACATCTTCACTTGGAGGCAGGTATGAACATTCGGAAAATGATGTGCTTCATCGCCGTGTTGATCGCCGTCATGTCGTGCGCGTCATGGGCCGCGGAACAGCAAATGCAGCCCCTCGACGTGAAACTCTCCATCATCGGCGGCCAGGTCAAACTGACGCGCGTCGGCAAGGTTCTCTCCGATGTCATCACCGCTGCATCCCCCCTGTTCGCCGGCGATCTGATCGAGACGCTGCGCGAATCGAAGGCCGAACTCGTCTACGGCGACGGCACCCGCATGCGCATCAAGCCGATGACCATGGTCGAACTGCAGCCGACGGCCCTGAAGGTGTTCAAAGGCCAGACCTGGTTCAAGTTCGTCAAGCGGGGCTCCGAGTTTTTGATCGAAACCCCGAGCCTCGTGGCCGGCATCCGCGGCACCATCTTCGACGTGGGCGTGAGTTCCCGGGGCAAATCGGTTCTTTCCGTCGTCGAAGGCGCCGTCGCCGTCCGCGGCAAGAACGGTTCTGGCCGGGAAATGCTGATCGAAGGCGGAAAGGCGACAAGTTGTTCCGTCGGTGAAGACCTCGACCAGGCCTACTCCTTCAATGTTGCGAAGAAAAACGCCGAGTGGAAGGATGCAGACTGGGCCGGCGCTTCCGAGAGCGATATCAATGCCCTCTACATCAACTACTTCAATCTCAAGAGCGAATACGGCGCCAACGATTCCCGCACCATCGAAGCCTTCAAGCGCTTCGAGGAAGCCCAGAAGGCCAAGGCCCTGAAGAAGCCCGCGAAATAAGCGTTCCCGACATCAAGACCAGGCCGGGGGTTCCGTACGGAACCCCCGGTCTGTCGTCTGGCCGAAACCCCGAATGCGTGGTGGCCCCCCTCGGAGTCGCGGCCTCTTCCGGGCGCATCAATGGTTCACGCATATGGAGGAGGGGCGGGTTTGAAACCCGCCCCGAGGCGCAATATACTACTCGCTATCTGATGTGCGGCGGCGTTTCTTCTCGGCGTGGGCGCGCTTGCCGGCGAGGCGGCGCTCCTTCGACGCGCGGGTCGGTTTCGTCGGACGCCGCTTTTTCGGCGGGGTGAGCGCCTTCAAAATGAGGTCGCGCAGTTTCCGGAGGGCTTCCTCGAGATTGGAGCGCTGGTCGCGGCTTTCCTGGCAGGTGATCAGGAGGCGCCCGTCGGCGTCGATGCGGTTCCCGGCGATGGCGCGAAGTCGTTCCTTCACGGCCGGGGAAAGGGTTGTCGTGCCGGCGATATCAAAGCGAAGTTCGACCTTCGACGCAACCTTGTTGACGTTCTGGCCGCCGGGACCCGAGCCCCGCGCCGCGCTCCAGTGGAGATCGGCGGCCGGTATCGTCAAAGACTCGCTGATCTGAAGAGGTTCCGTCATCCGGTCAATCCCTTCCGTGACGGCCTGACGAGGCCCGCAAGGATCGTGACGGCCGCCCAGATGTCGAGTTTCGACATCGCATCCGGATGGTCGCCGGCTTCTTCGGGCGGCATCAGGACATGCGCCAGGGGACCGAGCGGTC
>DAOSOK010000078.1:0-1884 GCA_035373905.1 Candidatus Ozemobacteraceae bacterium
GATCACGTGCTGATGATCGAAACCTCGTTTCTCGAGAGCAACGAGAATCTCAAGCTGCATATTTTCCTGATGCCCGACCACGATTCGCTCGAACAGCTGCTGTGCCAGCTCGGAGTCAAATGAAATGCCCGAAATCTACCCCGTCGGCATGGCGGAGATGCGGATCGCCCGCAATCCGGACATCCTCGCCGCCTACGGGATCGGCTCGTGCGTGATCGTCGCCATGTATGATCCGAAAACGAAAATCGGCGGAGTGGCCCACATCATCCTCCCTGACTCGACCGGCATCGCCCAGGACCGCGTGAATCCGCGCAAATTCGCGGACACGGCTGTTCCGCTGCTGTTTCAGACCCTCTCGCACGCCGGCTGTTACAAGAGCAGCATCGTCTCCAAGGTCATCGGCGGAGCGGAAATGTTTCCGCCGACCGAGAATCTCACGAACAATATCGGCACCCAGAACACCGCTTCCGCGATACGGGCGCTCGAGAAGCTCAGGATCCCAATCCTGGCGCAGGATATCGGCGGCCGCAGCGGCCGATCTCTCGAGATGAATCTCGCCACCGGGCGCATCAGCCTGACCGTGCTCGGCGAATCGGTGAAGGAGATCTGATGGCTCGACTTCCGCTGATCATGGGGCTGTTCCTCGCCCTGTCCATGTCCGCGCTGATCTCGACCCTCTCGCTGCTCGCGAAGGTGACGCTGGCGACGCTGTTGTTCCGGGCGCTGGCCTCGTTTTTCATCTTCGGGATTCTGGGAGCAATCACCGGCTCCGTCCTCGAGGTGCTCCTGATGCCGGCCACGACGAAGAAGGAAACGGAAAACCTGAAAAAGGAAATCGAGCTCGACCAGCAGCAGATCGAAACCGAACTTGGCGATCTTCTGTCGGAAATCGGCCCGGAAGAGTCGGCCGGCCGCGAGGAAAACGGCGCCAGGGAAGCCGCCGCCGGTTTTCAGCCGGCGACATTTCCACGGTATTCCGACGAAAATGGGAAAGCTGTATCGCGGGGCGATTCGGTTGTGGTATCCTGAGGCGGTTTAAACGCGGAGGACAGATGTGAACCACGATTCTCAATTGAGCAAGGCAGCCAGAGAAGAAAAGGAACGCGAGGCGACAGAGGCGCGAAAAGCCGCCGCACGCGCGCAGGACGAGGAAGACCAGAAGCTCTGGCAGCAGTACAAGACTTCCCGTGACCAGCGGATCAAGGATTCGCTGATCATGAAATACGCGTCGTTCGTCAAATACGTCGCCGGGCGCATCGCCGTGAACCTGCCCAGCAACGTCGAGTTCGACGACCTCGTCAGCTACGGCATTCTCGGCCTGATCGACGCGATAGACAAGTACGACACGGCCCGCAACGTCAAGTTCAAGACCTACGCAAAGACCCGCATCCGCGGCGCCATCTTCGACGAACTTCGCCTCCTCGACTGGACGCCGCGCTCGATCCGCCAGAAGGCTCGCAAACTCGAAAAGGCCTACGCCAAGCTCGAAGGCAAACTCGGCCGCGACGCGACCGACGAGGAAATCGCCGAGTTCCTGAAAATCGACATCTCCGAGCTTCACAAGCTGTTCGACGAGACGAAGAAGTCTCTCCTGCTCTCGCTCGACGAGATTTTCTACGACGACGAGGAAGGCTCCTCCCGCTTCGACTTCGTCGAAAACCAGAAAAGCGACAACCCCCAGCTGAAGATCGAGGAAGCCGAAGCCAAGCGGATTCTCGCCGACGCGATCTCGAAACTGTCCGAGCGCGAGCGCATGGTCATCACCCTGTATTACTACGAAGACCTGACCTCGAAGGAAATCGGAAAGATCCTCGGAGTTTCCGACTCGCGCGTCTCCCAGCTGCACACGAAGGCGATCCTCCGCCTGCGCGGCCGCCTCGCGCG
>DAOSOK010000078.1:1984-4216 GCA_035373905.1 Candidatus Ozemobacteraceae bacterium
CGGAACCGGGACAGCATCGAATTGATCGCGACCGCGAGTTCCTTGAGGCTGTCGTTGCGGCGCAGGTGAATCTCGAACGTCAGATCGCCGTTCGCGATGCGCTGTATGCTCTTTTCGAGCTTGTATGCGGGCCCCGCGAACTGGTGCGAATACATGATACTGACGATAAACACGATGATCACGTTGACGAGAACCAGCAGGAGAAGCCTGGGCCAGAGTTCGGTGACGAAGTGACGCATCATGCTCTCGGCGGTCTGGCCTTCGCTCAACGTCGCCTGGGTGGTCAGAAAGAACGAACCGAGAACGTAGATGTTGCAGGCGGTGATGACGGTGATGAGGAAGACGAGAAGCAGGATCGTTCCTGCGAATCTGCTCTGCATCCCCTTCGCGATGAAGTAGTTCTTACGCTGGGTCACGCGGGTTCCTCCTCCGGATACGGTATCAGACTCTTTGAGCCCATCATACGCACCACTGCGGCTTTTGTCAACGACACGACCGGGCACGCCATGGCCCGGCCATGCGGCGGTCACAGGGGCTGGTCTTCTTCGTCGACGTAGAAGCGGCGGTTTTCGTAGACGGCCCATCCCGAGAGACGGCCGCTCTTTCCCTTGAAGGGAATGTCGATCGCCCCACCCTGCGGATCGTAGGTATACTCGCCGTAAAACTGGATCTGGCGTCCGACGGCGAGATTCATGGTGGCGCTGCCCTGGATGTGGTAGTTGAAGGTGAACTCGGTCTGCCCATCGCGCGAGCGAAGGCGGCATTTCTGCGTACCCGTCGCGATCGGGTCGGGCGGAATGAGGGCGGAGATCATGCCGGCGTCTCGAACGACCACCTTGGGAATCTTCTGTTGAAAGGCGTCGCTCACGGTTGCATCCTGCCCCATATAGTTGGCGAACACGAAAATGGCCAGAACGACCAAGGGAATCGTCACCAGAATGGCTTTATCCTGCCAGGTAAGATCCGGGATCTGCTTCGACACAGGTCTGAGTCCTCCGGAAAAGGGAATGCGGCCCGGACATTCCGTGCCGGACCGACGTCACGATACCACAGACTCCTCCGACACGAAAAGCACCCGGTATGATTTTGGGTTAGGCGATTTTAAACTTGATGATGCCCTCGATCTTGGACACACTCCCGATGATCCTGTCCAGATCTTGTTCATACAGGACTTTCGTGATCGTTTCGATCTCGATTTCGTTGTTCTGTACGTCCTTCGAGAAGCTGATCGATTTGATCGAGATGTTGAACGTCGCGAGAAGTTCCTTGATCTCCTGGATGAAGCGCGGCCGGTCGATGCCCTTTATCTGGATGGTTCTCGTCGCGCTTCCCTGAAGATAGAACTTCTCGAACATATCGAGCGCGATAAGAACGAACAGGACCAGAACCGTCGCGACGACGCCGATATTCGTATAGCCGGCTCCGACAGCCAGCCCGATGATCGCCGTTGTCCACAGGCTTGCGGCGGTTGTAAGCCCTTTGACGCCGCTTCCGTATCGGAAAATAGCGCCGGCGCCGAGGAAGCCGATGCCGGAAATGACCTGCGCAGCCAGTCGTTCCGGATCCCCGTTGGTTGCCACGGTGTGAAACTGGATTGCCAGATTGATCGAGATGCACATCGCGATCGAGGAGCCGACGGCGAGAATTATGTGCGTTCTGAGACCGGCAGGCTGGCTGTGCTTTTCACGTTCGAGGCCGATGAGACCACCCATGAAAGCGGAGAAGAGCAATCGGAAAATAATATCGTATTCAGTCAGCATGATGTTCCCTCATTTTCTGGATATTCCGCCGATGATACTCCTCCTCACGCAAAACGCAAAAAGAAATCCAGCGCCGTTTCACAACGCTTCCAGATCATCCGTCGCTGCCTCCCAGCTGCTCGCACACAGGCTGAGCCGGGATTCCGATGTCCAAACCGGCGTTGTGGTAAAATAGGCGAAAGAGATCCTCCCGACAGTTCGGGAGACAGAGAGGACAGATGCAAGAGACGGTCGACCGTGAAAACGATCGAACGGGGCGTGTGACCGCCGTTCGCGGCTCCGTCGTCGATGCCCGGTTCGACGATGGACTGCCGCTCATCAACAATCTGCTTTCGACGGAGGGTGACGCTCCGTTTCTCATGGAAGTGCTGGCGCATGTCGACGGCAACACCGTGCGTGGGGTTGCGCTCACTCCGCCCCAGGGCCTGTCGCGAGGCGTGCAGCTTCACGATACGGGGGCTCAGCTCCAGGC
>DAOSOK010000079.1 GCA_035373905.1 Candidatus Ozemobacteraceae bacterium
CGTTTGAGGGAGTTCGTGATCTCGAGGCCGTATTCTTCCAGGGCCTCGTGCGGATCAGCCAAGGGGTCGTGAATAACGGTCTGGATTTCATATTCGGCGAGCTCGCGTATAATATCGACAACTTTTGTATTTCGCAGGTCCGCGACGTTTTCCTTGAACGTGAAACCAAGAATGAGCAACCGGGCCCCTCGCACGGTTTTTCCGGCGCGGATCATCTTTTTTACGGTACTCTCGGCGATGAACTTGCCCATGCCGTCGTTGATTCGGCGGCCGGCGAGGATCACCTCAGGGTGATAGCCTAGTTCTTCAGCCTTGAACGTCAGATAATACGGATCGACGCCGATGCAGTGGCCACCGACGAGGCCGGGGACGAACTTGAGGAAGTTCCACTTGGTGCCGGCAGCGGCGAGAACCTCGCGCGTGTCGATTCCCATTTTGTGGAAAATGATGGCCAGCTCATTCATCAAGGCGATATTCAGATCACGCTGCGTATTCTCGATGACCTTCGCGGCTTCGGCGACCTTGATGCTCGAAGCCTTGTGAATGCCGGCCTTGATGATGCTGCCGTAGACGTTCGCGACAATCTCGAGCGCTTTTTCATCCGAGCCGGAGACGATTTTGGTGATCGTTTCGAGGCGGTGCTCCTTGTCGCCGGGGTTGATGCGCTCGGGACTATATCCGAGTTTGAAATCCGTGCCGAATTTCAACCCGGATTCCCGTTCGAGAATCGGAAGGCACTCGTCCTCGGTGACGCCGGGGTAAACGGTCGATTCGTAGACGACGATGGTTCCCCTGCCAAGGTGGCGACCGACGGATTCCGAGGATTTCACCAGCGGGGTGAGATCGGGCCGGTTGTTCCTGTCGACGGGGGTCGGTACGGCCACGACGATGAACCGGCAGGCTTCGAGCGCCTTCGGATCGGTGGTGAAATCGATCTTCACCTGCTTCAGGCCGCCTTCAGGAACCTCGCCCGTCGGGTCGATGCCCTTTTTCAGCAGGGCGACTTTCTCCGCATTGCAATCGAATCCGACGACCCTGAACTTCCTCGCGAATGCATGGGCGAGCGGCAGGCCGACATATCCGAGCCCCACGACGGCGAGGGATGTTTTCTTCTTCTGCAAATCATTCCACAGGGTTTTCATCGGCTTCATCCTCTGACTCGGGTATCGAAATGATGACGCTCTGGCCCGCGTCGGAGTGGGATGAGGATATCATTCACCCCGGCCGAAATCAACACAAATCCCCCCTGCCAATTCGCGTATCCCGTGATGTTCGTAGAGATTCAGCTTGCGGACACGGTCCTTCGAAGACGTCGAAGGGGAAAGGATTTCGACGATCAGGTCAGAGGCTTCGCGGCAGAATCTTCATCATCTTCAATTTTCGGCAACATGTTGCCGTACATCAGCAAAAATCGGCAGTTTATTGCCGGGAATGTAAGGTTTGGAGAATAGCTTCAATGATCTGGAAACGGCCATTCACGGGCTGTTACCCGAGTTTTTCCAATGCTTCGATGTCGGCCAGATCCTGCTTGCGAGCGGATGTGCGCTTGTTGAGAATGATATCGGAGCGCGAAAGAACCGCCGCGGGTTGATCGGCGAAGACCGTATGCATCCTGTTTGCCCAGGCTTCTTCGAATGTCAGACCATCAACGGCGGTCAGCACATCGATACGAAGCGGAGGAACACCGATTTGGAAGATGATTCCCGGTATCGAGAGATCATCGACCGTCAATTCCTGCAGCGGTGCGCCAAACGCCTTCAACGCCTGTATGGCCCGAAGCGCGTTGTCTTTCGCCGGGCGAATCCATACATCCAGGTCTTTCGTTGCCCGAACGTGCCCATGCGCAGCCAGCGCGTGAGCGCCCACGACGATGAAATCAACGTGATGGTCGTTGAATGCGGCTAACAGATCTCTGAAGTCTTGGTTCATCTCTGCTGTTCCACGCCATGCAGGCGCGTGACAATATCCAGACCCCCTCGATGCGCTCCGGAACCGACAGGGTGAGCCAGTCGCGATCGGGAGTCTCACGCTCTCCGGGGCGAATGATACGACACGAAACGATCGAGCGGCGGCGAGGTTCTTCCATACGAAGCGTATGATACCACAACAAGCCTGGTCATGCTCACCGTCGATCATTCGTGCGACCGGGGTTCGGCTGATCCATGAACATTGCAAGAACATTGAGAATACGCTGGCGCGTCCTCAAAGGAGACGATGTACATTCAGGGGCCGCCACGGTTCCTGCTTATCCGAAGGTCGGCGGGGGTTGTCTCACGCTCTTCGGCGGTTTGGGGAACACGTCGTCGAGGATGATCGACAACCCGGGAAAGATTTCTGACGTCAGCGTCATCGTGCGATCGAAGGTCAGAGGGCGACCGTAACGGCCGCCCGGGCCGAGGTTGAAGCGCATGACGTCGCCGTTGGGATCGACGATCCAGAACTCGCGCACTCCGTGATGCTCGTAGAGATTCAGCTTGCGGACATGGTCCTTCGAAGACGTCGAAGGGGAAACGATCTCGACGATCAGGTCAGGGGCTCCGCGGCATCCTTTGTCGTCGAGTTTCGATTCATCGCAAACGACGACGATGTCCGGCTGGACGACGGTTTTGATCTCTTCATCGGCTTCTTTCCGGTTGGGCAGACGCACGTCGAAGGGGGCGGCATAGACCCGGCAGGGCTTTCCCTTGAAGAAGGAATGGAGCTGAGTCGCAAATTCCATGGAAAGCTCCTGGTGCAATCGTCCGGGCCCCGGCGTCATGTCGAAAACCTCGCCGTCGATCAGCTCACACCGGATCTCGTCGGACCAGGTGCAATAATCACCATAGGTGTAAGAGATGCCAGTCATTTTCTTGGGCTCGGGCATGGAAGGCTCTCCTTGTCATCAAGGCCAGTTCGGTATTTCGGGCACCTTCATTCTAGCATAGGTTGACGAATCTCTCATGATGACTTTGACAGCGATGTTTCGAGGTTTGCCCGGGTCAGGAGAGCAACCTCGGACTGGCGTTCCAGGAAGGGGGCCACGTCCTGGGCAAGCTTGCTGACGTCCAGCGAATCCAGGCGGTCTCGCACCAGATCGCGCCAGGAGGAGGCAGCGACGAGGCCGGTTCCCTGGGTCTGATCGAGAGCGGCCTGAAGGAATTCGACGTTTGGTGTGAGCTGGGGCCGCCGTGAAAGATACCAGATGAGGTCATACCAGTCGCGGCCTTTGGGGT
>DAOSOK010000080.1 GCA_035373905.1 Candidatus Ozemobacteraceae bacterium
TTCACCCAAATTCAACATCTACGTTAACACCCCCAACTGAACATACAAGACGAGTGGTATCGCGTGTTCGGGCGGGCTTCGGAAATGGGCGGGGGGAGCCGATAGATCTGGTGTAAACCAAGGAAATCGTCTTGCAGCAGGAGGTAATGAACGTGGTTCTTCCCGACACCCCTCTCTATCATTCGAAGACCGATGCCGAGTTCCGTATCCGAATGATCCAGGAGATCAAGGAGCAGTACAAGGATATTCTCGGGCCCAAGATCAAGCTTCTCGACCTTCCCAACGGCCTCGACCTGGTTCAGGAATGGGTCCGGAACCAGCTGTACGACGTCAGCGGCGGTCACGTCGACATGCGCCCCGCGGAGATCAGTCACATCGCGGCTTGAAGAAGTTTGAAGAGTGACGTTTGAAACAGGCCCGGGCAACATGCCCCGGGCCTGTTTTATTGTATTGAGACCTGGAGAATGCCCCCCGTTTGCCCTGAACCTGTCGAAGGGGGTACGTCTCTCGTGCTTTGACGGGCTCAGCACGAACGGGAACGCAACAGTGGCTTTTGTTATGCAGGAATCAATACATCACGGATACCCCGGGCAGATCGCGATCCGCCCCTACGATATATATGGCATATTATATTAGGCTGTGGTGCGGGCGGGGCGGGTGCGGTCGCGCCAACGGAGGAGTTCGCCGACGAGCAGGACGGGGGAGGTGGCAATCAGGATCATCACCCAGTCGCCGAACGAGAGCGGGACGGTGCGGAAGACCGAGCCGCCAAACTCGACAATGAGAATCTGGCCGATGAATATCGCAATCGCGATAACCACGAACCCGCGGTTGTTGTAGAGGCCTTTGAAGGCCGATTGGGACAAGCCGAGGCATCTTGCGTTGAACAGGTTCCAGAACTGGAGCATGATGAAGATCGTGAAAAACACCGTCAGTTCCCGAGGAGTGACGCCGTCGCTCTGAAGGAAAACCAGCAGCGAGAGCAGCAGAACGAGGAATGCGGCTCCGACGCCGAAAATGCGGCGGGCCATTCCCGGGGTGACGATGAAGTCGTCGGCGTGTCTCGGGGGGCGCTTCATGACGCTTCGATGCGGGGGCTCGGTCGCGAGGGCGAGCGCCGCGAAGGTATCCATGATCAAGTTCACCCAGAGCATCTGGATGACCGTCAGCGGAAGTTTCACGCCGATGAACGGCCCGAAGAAGGCGATACCGAGGGCGACGACGTTGATCGTCAACTGGAACAGGACGAAACGCTGGATATTGTCGTAGAGAGAGCGCCCCCACATGATCCCGTTCACGACGCTCGGGAACGAGTCATCGAGCAGGATGATGTCGCTGGCTTCCTTCGCGACGGCGGTGCCGGTCATTCCCATGGCGAGGCCGACGTTCGCGTGATTGAGGGCGGGCGCGTCGTTGGTCCCGTCCCCCGTCACGGCAACGACGTGGCCGTTCTTCTGGAGGAGTTTCACCGCGCGCATCTTGTCGGCGGGCTTGGCGCGTGACAGCACCAGCAGCCGCTCGACGGCGGCGGCGGCGCGTTGCTGATCAAGCGCGGCGAACTCGGCTCCGGTCATGTGGGCGCCGGGAGGAGGATCGCCGGCGAAGAGGCCGGTCTGGCGGGCGATTTCGAGAGCCGTGGCGGAGGTGTCGCCCGTGATGATCTTCACCTGGACACCCGCGTCGCGGCAGGCGTTCAGCGCGCCAGGCACTTCGGGTCGCACCGGGTCGGAGATCGAAACGAAGCCGAGCCAGATGAGGTCGGAGACCACCTTCATGAGCTTGTTCTCGAGCGTTTCCGGCAGTTCGTCGCGAACGGCGATGGCGATGGTGCGCATGCCGCGGGCCTGCTGCTCTCTGAGCCGTTCGAGAATCGGCGTGCGATATCGCGTAATGGACACGACGCCATGGTCGGTCAGCACGCGATCGCTTCGCTCGAGCAAAATCTCCGGGGCTCCCTTCACATACAGAACGGGCTTCTTGTCGAGGCCCGAGACGCCGTAGGTCGCCATGAACTTTCGCTCGGTCGAGAACGTCCACTGCTCGCGCAGTTCGAAGGTATTGCGCAAGGGAAGATACTCGCAGTCGTTCTCGGCGAGCCAGGCGAGGAGGGCCCCTTCGGTGGGATTGCCGATCGTCGCGGGCTTGTCGCCGCGGCTCAGGTCGAGATTCGCGGTGCTGTTGGCGGCGATGGCCTCGGCCAGCAGGCGCTCCTTCTTCGATTTGAAACCGCGCCGAACGGGTTTCCCGTCAGGGAGCCAGGGAGCGAAAAAGCCGCTCACCGTCATGCGGTTCTGGGTCAGGGTGCCCGTCTTGTCGCTGCAGATGACCGTCGCGGCGCCGATCGTTTCGCAGGCGTGCATGCGCCTGACGAGGTTGTTGGCGGCGGTCATGCGGCGCATGCTGTAGGCGAGGCTCAGGGTAACGCTCATCGCGAGCCCTTCGGGAACGGCCACGACCACGATCGTCACGGCGATCATGAAGAAATGCAGGAATTCCTCGACAGCCGCTCTCGGGAGCCAGGCTGCGGGGTTTTCCGGGATCAGGCCGAGCACGGCCGCAGATACGAGGCCGGCGAGAAACAGACCGAAGCCGGCCCCGAGGATTTTCAGCCACGCCGCAAGGCCGGTGCCGCGAAGCAGTTCCGGCGTTTCGAGCCGGCGGCCGGCGAGAACGCAAGCGTCGCCAAGAATCGGAAACCAGACCCGTGCGAGCGCCGTGATGACGCTCACGCCGAGGATCAGCGCGAACACCCACTGCTGCCAAGTCAGCGGGAGTTCACCGAGAAAGAAATCACGCCCGACGAGCGCGACGAAGGTCAGGGCGGCCACGCCGAAACCCACGACGCCGATGACCTTGCTCAGCCTCTCGAGCTGGCGGTGAAGCGGCGTTTCCTCGCCGCTCTCCTCCGCGGCCGCGCGGGCGGTCTGGCCGATCTCGGTGCCGTCGCCGACCGAGGTGACCTG
>DAOSOK010000081.1:0-1633 GCA_035373905.1 Candidatus Ozemobacteraceae bacterium
TCGAGGGCGTTCAGATACAGCGGAAGCGTCGCGACGAGGGTCTTGCCTTCGCCCGTCTTCATCTCAACGATGCGGCCTTCGTGCAGCGCCAGGCCGCCGATGATCTGCACGTCGAAATGCCGCATGCGCAGGATGCGTGTGGACGCCTCGCGAACGGCGGCGAACGCCTCGACCTTGATGTCGTCAAGCTCTTCGCCGTCGAACAGCCGCTCGCGGAACTTCACGGTCATCTGCCGCAGCTCGGCGTCCGACATCTTCGAGAAGCGGTCCGCTTCCTCGTTGACGGCTTCGAGGATCTGCGTCAGCCGTTCGATCTCGCGCGCGTTGAAATCGGGAATGAAGTAGCGGATGAACCTGAACAGCCAGTCGAACATGCCTGAACCCTGATGCCTTTCCAAGAATCAGGGCGCGGCCCCTGGTCGGGGTCCGCGCCCTGTCCTGCGTCTATCTTGCCGTATGCCGGATGTCCGGCCGAGGATACGCGGCGGTCATTTCTCTTCGGATGAGATGATCTTGATGATGTCTTCCTCGGTCTTGGCTTCCATCAGCTCGCCGCGGAACTCCTGATAGCGCAGGAGCCGCGACAGCCGCGCCAGCGCCTTCAGGTAGAGCCCGCCGGACTCGATGGGCGCGGCGATGAGGAAGATGAGGTGAACGGGCCTGCTGTCGAGGGCTTCGAACTCGATGCCGTTCTTCGAGCGGCCGACCGCCACCACGACCTCCCGGACCGTCGTCGTGCGGGAATGCGGAATGGCAATACCCTTGCCTATTCCCGTGGAACCGACCTTCTCACGCTCGAGCACCGACTTGAGGAACGCGTCGGCGTCGGTGAGAAACCCGGCTTTATCCAGCAGGTCGATCAGTTCCTTGATCGCATCGACCTTCTGAGTGGAGGAGAGTTCCAGCTTGATCAGCTGGGGTGATATGAATTCGGTGAGCTCCAAAGTGCCTCCTGCGGCGCCCGCTGCGGGGAAATCGGGATCAAAACTCGGGCTCGATCAGCCCGAAGTTGCCGTCAGTGCGCTTGTAGATGACGTTGATCTGATTGGTCTCGGCGTTCGAGAAGACGTAGAACTCCTGCTTGAGCAGGTCGAGCTGCTCGGCGGCCTCGTCGGCGAACATCGGCTTGATCGAGAACGTGCCGCTGCGCACGATGCGATGCTCGGAGCGCTCGGCACGACCGCTCGTTTCCTGGGCGACAATCTCCTTCTTCGCCTTCTTGCCGGTGTCAAGCGAAAGAATCGAATGGACGGCGGCCAGCTCCTTCTTGTCGGTCTGGCGGCGGGGAACGTCCTTGAGCTTCTCCTTGTGCTTCTTGACCTGGCGCTCGATCTTGTCGGCGACCATGTCGATCGAGGCATACAGGTCTTCGGAGGCCTTCTTGCCGCGCAGCACGATGCCGTTGGCCCAGACAGTGACTTCGCAGACCTTGCTGCGAGTCTGATCGCGGACATCGTCCGTCGAGAGGTTCACGTCGACTTCGATGATGTGATCAAAATACTTCTTGATCGAGGCCAGCTTCTTTTCCGCGTAATCTTTCAGAGCCTGGGAGAGGTGGATGTTCTTTCCACTCACGACGATCTGCATGACAGGGTGCCTCCAAATGAAGTTCGGACACGAAATCCGTGTTTTT
>DAOSOK010000081.1:1733-2813 GCA_035373905.1 Candidatus Ozemobacteraceae bacterium
ATCTGCTCGCACTGGCGCTCCGCGGCCGCCACCTGCTTGTTGATGTTCGCCGTCTCGAAGTTCACCTGCCGATTCACCGTACCCAGCAACTGTCGCGTCGCGATCAGATCCTCGAGATGGAGAGCGCGGTCGAACGATTCGAACAGCTTCAGCACCCGGACGAGCTGTTTCGCCCCCTTGATATATGCGACGATCCGCCCCCGGCGCCGGCAGAACCTGAACCGCAGCCGGAGGGCCCGGGCGCTGATGCGCAGCAGCCGGAAAGCCCATGTCCCCGGAAGCACGATCTCCAGGTGGTAACCGTGCTCGGGGTCCTGCATGTAGCCCGCCCGTATGAACAGGCCCCGCAGAAACGCCCGCGGGCAGTGGCCGCCCGATGCGCCGGCCGCCTGGATGTTCAGGCGCTCCGCCGTGTTCCGGCGCAGGGCGGTCGGGTCAATGCCGCCGATGCGCAGCTCGCGACCGGTCTTCTCCATCGCGACGCCGGGGGGAAGGACCGCGTCGACGCCGTTTCTCAGCAACCGGCGGAGGCGGCGCGGCCCCCGAACGGTCATCGCCGAGCCGCGACGACGCGCGACGCCGGCCAGGAACGATTCGCAACAGCAGGGAAGCGACGGCGGAGCGGACAGAAGGTCTCGTTTCAGCGCAAGATGATACAGGCGGCTCACGCGGGAATCGACACGGCCGGGTCTTCGGCGATCAGCGCCGCTAGAACGTTGGCAAGCGCGCGCGAGTCGTGCCGCACCATGTCCGTCTCCTGGAGGAAATCGCCGCTGACGACGCGGATGCCGCGATCCTCGATGCGGGTGACCGTCGGCGGAACCCAGTACTGGTTCATCTTCTCATACCGCTCCATCAACGGTTTCGCAGCCCGCCGCGAGTTGACGACGGCCACGTCGATGCGCCGCAGGGGCGTCCGGCTCAGCAGGGCGGCCACGTGGTCGGCCGCCGAGAAGTTGTCGGTCTCGCCCGGCTGGCTCATCACGTTGCAGACGTAGACGACGCGGGCCGGGCTGCGGTTGATCCGCTCGGCGATCTCCGGCACCAGCAGGTTCGGAATGACGCTCGTATACAGGCTTC